>JAYKHL010000020.1:0-15935 GCA_035284865.1 Candidatus Sericytochromatia bacterium
AGCCACGGCAGCACGAGCCAGTGGTGGTTGTACGAGGGGATCCAGCGGTGCAGCGCCAGCGTCGGGGCGAGGGCGGGCAGGGTGGCGACCCAGGGCCCGCAGCCGAGGCGCCGGGCGAGGGCGAAGAGCAGCCCGGCCGCGGCGAGGAGGCTGGCCTCCTGCAGCAGCCGGGGGCCGAGCACGCCGGGGCCGCACCCGGCCTGGCCGAGGGCGGCGAGCCAGGCCGTGGCGGGGGGCGTGAACTGGAAGTAGTCGCGGTAGATGACCTCGCCACGCAGCAGCCGCAGGCCGTCATGCACGAAGGTCCACTCGTCGCAGTTCGTCACGCCGGCCCCGGCGAACAGCCAGCCGCCTGCGGCCACGGCCGCCGTCAGGGCCACCAGCGCGGGCCACGGCCGGCTCATGGCGGCCCCTCCCGCTCGTACACCTCGGCCGCGAGCCAGGTCCGCCCGTCGGCGTTGAAGGTTGCGTGGCGCACCTCGCCCACGCGCCGGTAGCCGGGCAGGGGCGTGGGCCACTCGGCCGCGCGCTGGGCCTCGGAGGGCGGGAACTGCGGCGCCCAGACGATGAAGCGCGGCCGGTCCCGCTGCATGTCGGCCCAGAAGGCGTCGTACTCGGCGCGGGTGTGGTAGCCGTGGTGGGGGGCGAGCATCAGGTTCCAGCGGCCCACCACGGGGGCCACGTAGACGCCCCAGTACCCGGCGTAGGGCCAGGCGGCCAGGCGATCGCCCGGGCGCACGCGGGCCTGCAGCGCCCGCAGGCTGGGCGCGTCCGCCAGCAGGCGGTCGGGGGCGAGGCCCTGGCCCCACCGCTCAGGGGTGCGGCGGACGTCCGCCAGCCAGAGCAGCCCCCCCGTGCCGAGCAGCGCGGCCAGCGCGAGCGCGGGCAGGGGGCGCCAGAGCGCCAGCGCGGCGGGCACCGGCCGCCGCCAGGCCCAGGCGGCGGCGGAGGCCGCCAGCAGCAGGCCGGGCCAGGCGACGCTCGCCACGTGGATGGCGTCCGTGCGGCCGCGGTGCGCCACGGCCGTGAGCCCCAGCGCCACCAGCACCACGAGGGCGTGCGTGCGCTCGGGCGCCTGCCAGCCCGCCCCCCGCCGGGCCCGGCGCGCGAGCAGCCCCAGCCCCCACAGCGCCCCGGCGAGCGGCACGGCGAGGTGCAACGCGTACAGGGCGCCCAGGTGGTAGAGCTTGCCGTAGAACCACGCCTGGAAGGGCACGGCGAGGCCCGGGGCGAAGGGCGTCAGGTGCACGCCAAGGTCGGCCCCGAAGGGCACGTCGTTGAAGCCCCCGGCCGTGCGGTACTGCTGGAAGGGCCAGACCCAGACGTCGTGCACGGCGGCGCCGAGGGCCCCGTGGCCCGCGAGCCAGGCCGCGCTGGCCCCGAGCACGGCCGTGAGGCCGGCCCCCAGGCTGAGCCAGGCCTGGCGCAGCCTGGCGCGAGGGGTGTCTCCCAGCCAGGCCTCCAGCGCGAGCCAGAGCCCCAGCGCCGTGGCGAGCACGAGGCCGTCCGACTGCAGGAACAGGCCTGCCAGGCCGGCGCAGGCCCCCGCCCCCAGCCAGGCGGGGCCGGGCCGGGGGGCCTCCACCGCCCGCAGGGCGAGCCAGAGGGCGCCCGCGAGCCAGGGCAGCACGAGCCAGTGGTGGTTGAAGGCGGGCACCCAGCGGTGCATCACCAGCGAGGGCGCGAGGGCGGGCAGGGTGGCGAGCCAGGGCCCGCAGCCGAGGCGCCGGGCGAGGGCGAACAGCAGCCCGGCCGTGGCGAGCAGGCCGGCCTCCTGCAGCAGCCGGGGGCCGAGCACGCCAGGGCCGCACATGGCCTGGCCGAGGGCGGCGAGCCAGGCCGTGGCGGGGGGCGTGAACTGGAAGTAGTCGCGGTAGATGACCTCGCCGCGCAGCAGCCGCAGGCCGTCGTGCACGAAGGTCCATTCGTCGCAGCTCGTCACGCCCGCGCCGGCAAACAGCCAACCCGACGCGATCAGCACGGGCACCAAGGCGGCCAGAGGCAGGTAGCAGGGACGCACGGGGCCCTCACTCCTGCACGAGGCGGCCCGAGACGACCAGCGCCCGGTTGCCCAGCACCCGGCCGGGGCCGCCCATGGCCACGCCGAGGCGCGCCCGGCCGGCCGCGGGGGCCCAGCGGAAGACCCCGGGCAGGCCCGGCACGGGGTCCAGGCCGGTGGGTGCCTCGAAGCTCGCCAGGGCCAGCAGCACCTCGAGCGGGCTCCCGTCCACGTCGCGCGGGGTGGCGTCCGCCACCAGCCAGGCTCCCCGCAGGTCCACCCGGGAGGCCGTCAGGGCGCCCGGGTTGCGATCCGCGTCCAGGGCCAGGCCCCTGAGCGGCGCGGCGCTGGACGCCCAGCGCGTCTCGACGGGCAGGCCGGTCGGCCCCTCGGCCTCGTCCGGCGCGGCCTCGGCGTCTGTGGCCGGCCGCATGAAGCCCAGCAGGTGGAGCCCGAACAGGCGCGGGCGCAGCACCTCGCGTGCGCCCGCGGGGCCTCGGACGAGCTCGACCGGCCCGACCCGCGTGAAGAGCAGCTCCTCGGCGGTGGTGGGCCGCTCGCGCGTGGCGAGCACGAAGTACACCGGCCCGGAAGGCGCCAGGTCGAGGGGCCGCCCCGTCTCCTGCAGCCCTCCCTCCGGCGAGGCAGACGGCGTGGCAGCCGGGTCCGAGGAGGGAGGCGGGCTGATCACCGCGCCCTCGGGACGGACCGGGGTGGGGGTGATGAGCGGGGTGGCGATGCCGCCGGGGGTGGGTGTCGCCACCCTGCCCGACACCTGCTCCGGGCGCGTGGTGCCCGGCGGCGGGGGCGTGGCGGGCGTGGGCAGCGACGCGGGCATGGCCGTCGGGTCGGGAGAGGCTCCGCGCCCGGCCGGTGAGATCGCCGGGTCGCACGCAGCCACGCCCACGGCGGTGGCAAGCTGAGCCAGCGCCTGGAGGGCGCGCTTGAGGACGGGTGGCACGTCCCCCCTATACCCGGAGGCTGGCCCGGGGGGCTCGGGCCAGGAGAATTTCCGGATGACACAAACCTGGGTCGTATCGCTTATAATGCAAGTCAGGGGTCGGGTGTCGGCCTCGCGCCGAGGCGAGGGGCCCAGTGAGCCTGAAGCGGGTGATGATCGTCGAGGACGACGCGGACGTGCGGGGCCTGCTCGGTCGCTACCTCGAGCACCGCGCCTTCGCGTGCGAGCCCGTGGCGTCCGGGGCCCAGTGCCTTCGGCTGCTCACCGAGGCCCCGCCACCCGATCTGATCCTGCTCGATCACGAGCTGCCCGACATGGACGGCAAGGCGCTCACCTCCATGATCCGGGCCCGGGCCGACGTCGCCGCCGTGCCGATCCTCCTCATCACGGGCCGCAAGCTCTCGCCCGAGGGTGAGGCCGCCCGGGAGGCCGGCGTGGACGCCTGCCTGTACAAGCCATTCTCGCCGCGCGCGCTGCTCGCGCAGGTGCGGTCGCTGCTCGGGGAGCTGGGTTAAGCTGTTTTAAACCAAGGCCTTTTCCTGCAAAAGGCGGAAGATCCGCTTTGGGTAGGAATCTTGGCTTTTTGGTGGAGGGGTCTTCTCAAGGTCAGGTGAACCTGTTAAACTGTGCTTAAGGTTGGGCCAGGGGGGTCCGACCAGGTGCGAGGGGGCTCACCGTGACGATGATGCGCGCGTTCTTCCACGGCCTGCTGGCGGGCGCCTGCGCCCTGGCCGGGTGCGGCCTGGCCCCTGCGGGAACGCCCGTCGCCAAGCCCCGGGTCCTGGTCGGGCGGGTCGCCGCCAAGGCGATGCCTGCGGGCTACTACAAGGGCACCGAGGGGCTGCAGGGCCAGCTGCTGCTCAGGGCGCTGCACAACGTCGTGGCTCGCCACAAGGACCTCGGGTATGACAACGCCCGGGACGTCATGTTCGCCGACGTCGACGACCCGGACAACGATGATGTCGTCTCCTGCGTCTACATTGGGCGGGCGCTTGACCGCGTGCGGGACCGGGGCAGCGCCTTTCGCAACGGCAACGGGCTGAACGCCGAGCACACCTGGCCGCAGAGCAAGGGCGCGGCAGGAGCGGCCAAGGCTGACCTGCACCACCTGTTCCCGGCGGACGTGAAGGCGAATGGCATCCGGGGCTCCTACCCCTTCGGCGTGGTGAGCCGCCCCGAGTGGTCCGACGGTGGCAGCGTGCTGGGCCGCAACACCAGCCAGCAGCGGGTCTTCCAGCCTCGAAGCAAGCAGTGGGGGGACACCGCCCGGGCCATCTTCTACTTCTACACCGTGTATGGCCTCAGCGGCCGCCTCGACCTGAGCAACTTCCGCATCGAGGAGCCCGTGCTGCGCCGGTGGCATGAGCAGGACCCGCCGAGCGCCGAGGAGCGCCTCCGCAACGACGCCGTGTTCGCGGTGCAGGGCAACCGCAACCCCTATGTCGACCACCCTGAGTTTGTGGCCCGCGTGGGGGCCTTCCTGCGCCCGGACCTCGGCAAGCAGCAGGCCCGCTGACGGCCCGTCCGACCTTGAGGAAGAGCCGTGCAGGGCGCCGGTGTCACCGGCGTCCTGCGCGCGTCAGGCGGTGACGAGCTGGTTGATGCGGGTCCGCAAGCGACCCATGGCCTGCCCGTGCAGCTGGCAGACCCGGCTCTCCGTCACGCCCAGCACGGCCCCGATCTCCTTGAGCGTCAGGCCCTCGTGGTAGTACAGGCTCACGAGCAGGCGCTCTCGCTCGGGCAGCATGTCGATGGCCTGCCCCAGCACGTCCAGCATGGCCTCATGGTCGAGCTGGGCGGCGGGGCCGAGCCTGTCGTCCGGCAAGGTGTCCAGCCAGCTCAGCTTCTGCCCGTCATCGCTGGCGGAGACCAGCTCGTCGAGCGACAGCACAGGAGCGGTGATCTCCGACAGGCTGCGAGGCAGGTCCTCCACCCCCACGCCCAGCCGGGCGGCGAGTTCCTGGTCGCTCGCCGTGCGACCGAGCTCGTTCTCCAGCCCCCGGATCGTCGCTTCGAGCTCCTTGGCCTTCTGCCGGACCGAGCGTGGCAGCCAGTCCTGGGACCGCAACTCGTCGATCACGGCCCCCCGGATGCGGCTGATCGCGAAGGTCTCGAACTTGAAGCCCTTCTCGGGGCTGAACCGCTCGATGGCCATGATGAGCCCCATCACGCCGTAACCGAGCAGGTCCTCGGCATCGACGGTGGGTGGCAGGGTCACGGCCAGACGCCCCACGACGTACTTGACCAGGGGCAGGTACTCCAGCACGAGCCGCTCGCGCGTGGCGAGGTCGGGCTTGCTGGTGTACTGCTGCCAGAGGTCGGCGGTCGAGGCGGTCAATCGAGCCCTCCTGCAGGGCGGCGGGGAGGCCGGGTCATTCGGGGAACAGCGAGTGGATCTGGCGGGCCGAGGACTTCAAGTCGAGGGGCTGGAAGGCCTCTGGCTCGCCACCGGGGGTCCCCCGCTCGGTGGGGGGCGTCACGAGGCCCCCGGCTCGCGTGACGGGCTCCTCCTCACCGACGGTGAAGTCCACCCGGCCGCCCTTGTCGTCGCCTTCCGCGGCTTGCTGCTCCTTCATGGCGGCGATGGCGCCCAGGAGGTAGCCCACGAGCACGCCGGCCAGGGCACCGAGCACACCCGCCACGGTGACGCGCCCCATCATCACCTCGAAGGGCACGTTAATCATGAAGCAAATGAACAGGGTGATCAGGCCGGCCGCACTGCCGAAGATCCCCCCCCAACTCATTTCAACCTGTCCCAACGCCACCCTCCCGGTTGGGCGTTCCGCCCGCTCGACCAGCCCGGGCCCCCTTTCTTGTACCCGAAACCCCACGAGAGCACAATACGAGCGCCTCGTCGGGCCGCCTGGTCAGCGAGGGGTGTCCGGGGAGAGGCGAAAGCGCAGCCGGAAGACCAGCCCCCTGCCCGGGTGGTTCTCGAGCGTGAGGGTGCCGCCGAGGGCCTCGACCTTGTGGCGCACGGCGTCGAGGCCGATGCCGCGCCCCGAGATCCGGGTCACGTGCTCGCGGGTCGAGAAGCCAGGCTCGAACACGAGCCCCACGAGTTCGGAGGTTGCGAGGGCCGCCGCGGCCTTCGGGGTCAGCCGGCCGCGCGCCACGGCGGCCCGCCGGAGGGCCTCCGGGTCGAGGCCGCGGCCGTCGTCCGCCAGCGTCACGTGCAGGGCGTCTGGCTCCTGGCGGACCGTGAGCCGCAGGGCGCCCACTGCGGGCTTGCCTGCTTGGCGGCGCTCCTCCGGGCCCTCGAGGCCATGATCGACGGCATTGCGTAGCAGGTGCACCAGCACGTCCCCGAGGCCCTCCGCGAGGGGGGCGTCGAGCAGGACCTCCTGGCCCGTGAGGTGCAGCTCCACCTCCTTGCCGAGCGCTTGGGCGAGGTCCCGCACCATGCGGGGGTAGCGGGCGAGCAGCAGCTCGGCGGGCGTCCGTGAGAGCGCCCGCAGGTCGGCCTGGAGGGCCGTGGCGAGCGTCGCGGCCTCGGCTGCCAGGCCGAAGGTGTCCGCGCCGTCCAGGGCTGCGGCCAGGGCCCGGTGGGTTGCCAGCAGGCGCGCGGCCAGCGCCTCCAGCGCGCCGAGCTGGGCCTGCGGCACGCGGACGGTGCGGGCTGCCGGGCGGGCTGGCGGCGGTGCGGCCGGCTCCGACACCCGCGTCACCCACTCGGCAGGGCTTGCGGCGGCCTGCCAGGACACCTCTCGCACCTCGGCGATGCCCGCGACGGCTGCTCGCAGCACGGGCTCCTCCTGCTCGGTCCGAAGCAGCAGCCAGGCCGCGCCTGCCACGAGCTGGGTCTGCAGCACCTCGCCGCAGGCCTGCAGGGCCTGCGTCACCAGCGCGGCGCGGGCCTCTGGCATGGCGCAGGCGGCATCGAACCGCACCCGCGAGACCCAGATCCGGCCGGGGCCGGCGGCGAGCAGCCGGTCGTGGGCGGGGGCCGGCAGCGCGAAGATGGGCGGGGGGGGGAGCGCCTCAACCGCCTCGACCGTGACGGCCGCAACGTCCCCGAGCTCGGCCACCTCGGCGCGCAGGGCGTCGTCATCCGCGTCTGTCAGCAGCTCCACGGAGAAGGTTGCCCCGGCCTCCATCGCCTCGAGCGCGTCGGGTGCGGGGCTTACCTCCACCACCGTGTGGGCCAGCTCCAGCGTGGTCGCCACCATGAAGGCGCGCGTGCTGGGGATCAGGCAGGCGTCGGCAAGCGTCACGGCCACGCGCACCCGACGGCCTCCGGGGGGCCTCCCCGCCGCCCCGGGGGCCGGGCCGGGGGAGGCTGCCTCGGGGGCGGCGGGGAGCCCGAGCGGGGCGCTCAGGTCCAGGGTGATGCCCCGCAGCTCCGCCAGCAAGGCAGCCGGGAAGGCCCCGGCGGGCTCGGGGCCAGCCGGGAGCGCCAACCGCACCTCCATCGCGGCAAGGACGCGGTTCAGCAGCCGGAACAGCGCCGGGTCGGGCGGGAGCTCGCCTGCTCGCAGCGCCGCGAGGGTCGTCTCCATCTCGTGGGCGACCTCCGCCAGCTCATCGAGGCCCACGGTGGAGGCGTTGCCCTTGAAGCTGTGGATCTCCCGGAAGACCTCGTCGATGGCGTCCGCGTCTGTCGGGTGCTGCTCCAACGCGGCGAGGCGCTCGCCCACCAGCGAGAGCTTGCCGTGGACCTCGTCGAGGAACAGGTTGAGATAGTAGGTGGTGTCCACGTGGCCAACCCGGTGCTCGCAGCCTGCCGCTGCCATCGGCTTCATACCCCGGGAGGCGGCCTCCTCGCCACCTCGTGGCCGTGTTATGATGCGCGGGGGCCGGGGAGGGGCCGGGCGTGGCAGTGACGCGGGGACTTGAGGTCATCGAGGGGGCGCGCTGGGTCATGGCCCAGGCCCGACACGTGCGCCTTGATGCGGCGGGCCTCGAGGCCGCCTGCGCCGAGATCCTGCGCCGGGACCTGCCCGTGCCCGCCTGGAACGACCGCTGGCACTTCACGGACGGGACCTGGCGCACGGCCAACTACCTGCTCGTCCTCGATGCCCTGAACTTCAGCTTCTGGGCCGCGCCCGGGGAGGTGCGATGGGGCATCGAGCACCGGGGCGAGGCGCTGCGGGGCTACTGGGCCCTCGCGGCAGCCCTCACCCGCGCCATCGAGGGGGGCGTGCCCCTCTTCGAGGCCACGTTCATGGCGACATGCCCCGCCGAGAAACTGGCGGGCATCCTCGCTGGCCGCGGCACCATCCCGCTCTTCGAGGCCCGGTTGGCTCACCTTCATGAGGTTGGCCAGGGCCTGCTCGACCGCTGGGGGGGGCGCTTCGATCGGCTGGTGGCCGCCTGTGACGGCAGCGCCGTCACGCTGGCCGCCCGGCTGCCCGAGGAGTTCCCCAGCTTCCGGGACGAGAGCCCCTACAAGGGCCGCACCATCCGCCTCGCCAAGCGCGCGCAGATCCTGCCCGCAGACCTGTGGGGCGCCTTTGGTGGCCGCGGCCCCGGGGCGTTCCACGACATCGACCAGCTCACGGCCTTCGCCGACTACAAGGTGCCGCAGGTGCTCGAGGCGCTCGGCGTACTCCGCTACGACGCCGGGCTGGTGGCCGACCTCGAAGCCCACGCCGAGCTGCCGCCGCACAGCGAGGCCGAGGTGGAGCTGCGCGCGGCGACACTCGTGGCCACGGACGCGCTGCGCGAGCGCCTGGCGGCCGCGGGGCGCCCGCTCACGGCCGTCGAGCTGGACTGGATCCTCTGGGAGCTCGGGCTTGCACCGGACCGTCGCTTCAAGCCGTACCACCTGACGCGCACGACCGCCTACTGACGACCCGATGGCCCTGCACTTCGAGCTCGAACGCCGGCTGCCCGGCACCCTGGCCCGCGCGGGCCGCCTCACCCTGCCCCATGGCGTGGTCGAGACGCCCGTGTTCATGCCCGTGGGCACCAAGGCCACCGTCAAGGCCCTCACGCCCGAGGACCTCGAGGCCCTCGGGGCCCAGATCATCCTCGGCAACGCCTACCACCTCTATATGCGGCCGGGCGCCGAGCTTGTGGCCTCGTTCGGCGGCCTGCACGGCTTCTCCGGCTGGCAGCGGCCGTTCCTGACGGATTCGGGCGGCTTCCAGGTCTTCAGCCTCGGCTTCGGCCTCGAGCATGGCGTGGGCAAGATCGCCAAGATGTTCCCGGGTGAGGGGGGGGAGCCGCCGGCCCGCGGGGGGCGCAAGGCGGACGCCCCGCGCGAGAAGCTCTGCCAGGTGGACGAGGGGGGGGTCTCGTTCCGCTCCCACCTCGACGGCTCGCGGCACCGGTTCACCCCGGCCGTTTCCATCGACATCCAGCAGCAGCTGGGTGCCGACATCATCCTGGCCTTTGACGAGTGCACCTCGCCGCTGGCTGGCCATGCCTACACCCGGCAGGCCCTCGGGCGCACCCACCGCTGGGCCCGCGAGAGCCTGGAGGCCTGGACCAACCCCGAACAGTCGCTCTTTGGCATCGTACAGGGCGGCGCCTACGAGGACCTCCGCCGCGAGAGCGCCACCTACATCAATGGCCTTGCCACCGCCGACCACCCGGGCTTCCCCGGCTTCGCCATCGGTGGCTCACTCGGCGAGTCCAAGGCCGACATGCACCGCATCCTCGAGTGGGTCTGCCCCCTGCTCGATGAGCACAAGCCCCGCCACCTGCTCGGCATCGGCGAGCCCGAGGACCTCTTCATGTGCATCGAGCGCGGGGCCGACATGTTCGACTGCGTGGGGCCCACGCGCATCGCCCGGCACGGGTCGCTCTACACCCACGACGGCAAGCTCTCCATCCGCAACCTGAGGCACCGCGAGGACCGCGGCCCGATCGAGGCGGGCTGTGCCTGCTACACCTGCCAGAGGTTCAGCCGCGGCTACATGCGCCACCTCTTCCTGGCGGACGAGCTGCTGTTCCATCGGCTCGCGAGCATCCACAACCTGCACTTCATTGTCGGGCTCACGCGCCGGATCCGGCGCAGCCTGCTCGAGGGAGATTTCCACGCCTTCAAGGCGGCCTTCCTGGCCCGCTACACCGCAGGTCGTGGTGGGGGGGGGCTGGCATGATGGCGTCACGACCCGGCTGGGGGCACCCGGCGCTCACCCCCTGGCCCTGGCTGGGCCTGCTGGTCCTGGGGGCCTGCCGGGACCCGCTTCCGTCGGGGCCCGCCGCCGGTGGCCCGCGCCCCCCGCTGGCGCCGGTGGCTGCCAGCCTCGTTCCGGCAGCGCCTGCCCCTGAGGTCGCCCCGACGCTGACACCCGAGCAGGCTCCCCTCACGGCCCGCGCGGGGGAGGCCTTTGAGGTGGTGCTGCGCGGCATTCCGACGACGGGCCACCTCTGGCACCTGGCACCCGGCCACGACGCCACCGTGGTGGCGCTGGTCGGGCAGCGCACCGTCGAGCCGCCGGCAACGGAGCCCCCGATGGTGGGTCGGCCCACCACCGAGGTCTTCAGCTTCCGGGGAGGGCTCGCCGGGCGCACCACGCTGACGTTCCTGCAGCACCGGCCCTGGGAGGGCGAGGGCGCGGCCATCGAGACGCGCCGGGTGGAGGTGACGATCCGATGATCCCGCACATTGCCGCGCGCGACCTTGCCGCCCAGCTGGAGGGCCCCGAGCCGCCTCGCCTGCTCGACGTCCGGGAGGCCTGGGAGTGGGACCAGGTGCGGCTGCCCGGTGCCGAGCTGGTGCCGCTTTCCAGCCTGCCGGAGGCCTTGCCCCGGCTGGAGCGGGAGGCCACCTGGGTCGTCTACTGTCACCATGGCGTGCGCAGCCTCCATGCGGTGGGCTACATGCAGGCGCAGGGCTTCCCCCGCGTCGCCAACTTGCTGGGGGGCATTGATGCCTATGCCGCTCAGGTGGATCCCTCCCTGCCCCGGTACTGATCGAAAAGTCCGGGTGGGTTGACAGCCTGCTGCGTCTTGCCTAGTATACATGTTTAGTATACAAATGGTCGGCGGTTGCGACGCGTTCACGGTGGTCGGGGCGCGACGGGTGGCTGGTGACCGGGTATGCATCCCCCGGCCGGCGCGGCTGGCCCACGTTGCCCAGGAGGCCCCCCCATGAAGCTCCGTACGTCCCGTGCCTGCGCCCCGCTGGTGGCGGCGCTCTTGCTGGCGGGCTGCGCCGCTCCGGCGGCCATGCCCGTGGCCCCTGCCGTGAGGTCGGATGCGGGCTCGGGTCGCGCGCCCGCCAAGGCCTCGGCCGAGCGGGGCGAGCTGGTGAGCAGCGGGGGGGGCACGGTGGCGGCCCCTGCGGCCGCCCCTGTGGCCGCCGGGGGTCGTGCTGAGGCCAGCGCGGATGCGGGCTTCGTGGCGCGTGAGGGCGCGGCCGAGGCGCCGGTCGCGATGGTGCCGCTGGTGGACGGGGCGAGCGTGGTGGCCCGATCGGCCGGCCCTGGCCAGGTCAGTGCCAGCGACCTCAAGGCAGGGTCGGTGGATGACAACGAGGGCTTCAGGGCCTACCTGGAGTACCTGGCCGACTTCGATTGGGGGGCGGTCGGCATGGCCCCGCGCAGGCTCGACGTGTCGAGGCGCAAGGTGCTGACGGTGGTGGATGCGGCCGGCAAGCCTGTCCATGACGCGCAGGTGCAGGTGAGGGCGCTTGGCGCCCCGGTGACGCCGCGTGAGCCGAGCGGCCAGCCCGAGGCGGCGGCCGAGCGTGCCGTCACGGTGTTGCGGACCTATGCGGATGGCCGGGCCCTGTACCATCCTCAGCCCGATGCGCTGCCTGAGGGGGTGACGGAGGTGGACGTGACGGCCACCAAGGGGGGCCTGTCGGTGACGGGCAAGCTGGCCCTTGACGCGGAAGCCCTCACGCTGAAGCTGCCGGAGGTGGTGGAGCCCGTGGTGACGGGGGCGCCCCTCGACGTGGCTTTCGTGCTCGATGCGACGGGCTCGATGGGGGGAGAGATCCGCAGGTTCCAGGCGACGATGGGGTCGATTGCCGAGCGCATCAAGATGCTGCCGCAGGCCCCCAGGGTGCGCTTCGCCCTCGTGAGCTACCGCGACCAGGGGGAGGCTTACGTCACGAACGTCGAGAACTTCACGGCCGCGATCGGGGAGTTCCAGGCCCGCCTGAATGAGGTCTCGGCGAGCGGCGGCGGCGACAAGCCCGAGGACATGGAGGCCGCGCTGCGCGACACCGTGAACACCCTCGCCTGGACGCCCGACGGCGCCGTGCGCCTCTCCTTCGTGGTGGCGGACGCCGCGCCGCACACGGACTACGCGCAGTCGACGCCCTACACGGCCTCGATGGCGAGCGCGGCGGCCGGGGGCATCAAGTTCTACCCGATCGGCGCCTCGAGCCTCGAGAAGGAGGGCGAGTACGTGATGCGGCAGCTCGCCCAGTGGACGATGGGCCAGTACCTCTTCGTCACCCGCGGCGGCGACGAGGCCTCGGGTGGCGGCGGCACGGCCTCGGCGGAGGTCGACAAGTTCAAGGAGGGCCGCCTTGACGACATCGTCGTGGACATCGTGAAGGCGGAGCTGTCGCGCCTCGGGCAGTGAGCCAGGGCGCGGGAGCCTCCACGCCGCCCCTGTCGGTGATCTGGGGCATCCATGCGCGTCCCGAGCGGCTGGCTCGGGGCGTGCGTGGCCTTGAATTTTAACTCAAGCTTTGCCTGGTTTTCAGGTATAACCATGGAAGGGGGGCCGCCCCCGTCCGGAGGTCTCCGTGCGCACCCGCTGGTGCATCTCGCTGGTCGTTGCGGCGCAGGCGCTCGCCGCCTGTGGGCAGGGCGCGCCCACGGGTGGCGCCCTCGCACCGCGGCCTGGCCTGAGCCGCCGGGTGGACGCCGGCTCCGTGCTGGTGCGCTGGCGCCCGGAGGCGGGCACAGGGCGCATCCGGGCGAGCCTGGCCGCGGGCGGCTTCGGCGTGCGGCGGGAGCTGGCGGCCCTCCACGCCATGAGCCTGACGCTGCCGCGGGGGGCGAGCCTGGCGGCCGCCACGGCCACGCTGCAGCGCACGGGGCTGGTGGCGAGCGTGGAGCCCAACGCGATCTGGCGCCTGCCGGCCCGCCCGCCCGCCGCCGCCCTGCGCGCGCTCGGCCTGCCCCGCTTCGGCGTGCGCGACGCGGACCCCGCGCTCAGCTGGGGCCAGCGGCGCCTCGGCCTGCCGAGGACCTGGGCCACCTTCCCGGGTGCGCCCGGCACCGTCATCGCCGTCATCGACACGGGCGTGGACCTCCAGCACCCCGACCTGCGCAACGTCCTCGTGCCGGGCACCTCCACCTTCGACGAGAGCGGCCCCCAGGACTACGAGGGCCACGGCACGCACGTGGCGGGCATCGTGGCCGGGATGGGGCTCGGCGACCCGGGCGTGAAGGGCGTCGCGCCCGGCTGCCGCGTCATGCCCGTCAAGGTGATGGGCCCGCGGGGCCGCGAGGGCAAGGTCGAGAACGTGGTGGCGGGCCTGCTCTGGGCCGTGGACCACGGCGCGAAGGTCGTCAACATGAGCCTCGGCGATGAGGGCTCAAGCCCGTTGCTGCGCGACGCCGTCCGCTACGCGCAGCAGCGCGACGTGCTGGTGGTGGCCGCCTCCGGCAACCTCGACCCCGAGCGCCACGCCACGGCCAACACGATGAACTACCCGGCCGCCCTGCCCGGCGTCATGGCCGTCGGCGCGACGGACATCCAGGACCAGCTCGCCGACTTCTCCTTCTGGGGCACGTGGCTCTCGATCACCGCCCCCGGCGTGGACATCCACTCGGCCGTGCCCGCGGAGGGCGACGAGCGGGGCGCCTACCTCTCGGAGTCCGGCACCAGCATGGCTGCGCCCTTCGTGGCGGGCGTGGCCGGGTTGCTGCGGGCGAAGCACCCGACGTGGACGGCCGCGCAGGTGCGCGAGCGGCTGGAGCAGACGGCGAAGGACCTCGGCGCGCCCGGCTACGACCCGAAGTTCGGGCACGGGCGGGTGGACGCGGCGCGGGCGGTGCTGGGGCCCTGAGGGGTGTCCCCCGTGGCAGGAGCTTCGCTTCAGCCTGGCTGCGGCGCGAGGGCCGTCGCGGGGGGCCTGGGCCCGGCGTGCGGCCCCCGGGCGTGGGGCCTGCAGAGGTGGGCGGCGGGCCTGCCAGGGCCACAGCCCCCGGGGTACACTGTCGACGTGGCGGGCCCGCAGCGGCCCGCACGGGAGGGGCCTGGATGAGCGCCGACGCCTGGCAGCAACGCTACGACACCGCCGACACGCCGTGGGACCTGGGCGCGCCCGCGCCGGCCCTGCTCGCCTGGCTGGCCACGCACCCCGGGGCCGGGCGGCGGGCCCTCGTGCCCGGCTGTGGCCGCGGACACGACGCCGCGGCCCTCGCGGCCGCCGGCTACGACGTGGTGGCGGTGGACTTCGCCCCCGCCGCCGTGGAGGAGACGCGCGCCACGGCCGGGCAGGCCGTGGCCGTGCTGCAGGCCGACCTCTTCGCCCTGACGCCCGCCATGGTCGGCACCTTCGACCTCTGGTTCGAGCACACCTGCTTCTGCGCCATCGAGCCTGCGGACCGCGGGCGGTACGCGGCGCAGGCGGCCAGCCTCGTGCGGCCGGGCGGGCAGCTTGTGGGGGTGTTCTACGCCCACGGCAAGCCAGGCGGGCCCCCGCACGACACGCGCCCCGAGGCGGTGCGGGCCTTCTTCTCGGGGGCCTTCACGGTGGAGGCCCTCGCCGTCACCCCCCACTCGGTCGAGCGCCGCGCCGGGCAGGAGCTCTGGGCCGAGCTCACACGAAAGGCCTGAGGCCATGGACACCACGGGCGCCTACAGCTGCCCCTACTGCGGCGAGGAGAGCGTCACGGGCGTCGACCTGTCGGCGGGCCTCTCCCAGCGCTACATCGAGGACTGCCAGGTCTGCTGCCGGCCGATGACGCTGTTCGTCGCCTTCGATGAGGATGACTTCACGGTCACGATCGCGGCCGAGCCGATGGACTGACGCGGCGGGCCACAGGCCTTGGCCCGCCGCGCCACGCCGCAGCCCTCAGGCCTCCGCGCCAAGCGCCTCGCGGATCAGGGCCCGACGGCGGCCCGGGGACCGCTCGCGCTCGACCTCCAGCAGCCGCGTCTGCAGCAGCGGGGTGCCCCGCAGCTCCGTGATCTCGCGCAGCGCGGTGAGGCCGATCGCCTCGGCCTGCACAGGGGACACGCCACGTCGGTCCATGTGCCCCAGCGCCAGCGTCGCGATGCCGGCGGACACCGCCACCGGGCTGTCCTCGGGCAGGTGCTCCAGCAGCATCAGGCCGTCCTTGATCAGCGCGAGGCTGGCGGCCGGGGCGTCCACATGCTGCTGGGCCACCAGGGTGAAGCTCGCCAGGCTGCGCGCCCCGGGCTCCACGATGCTCCCGAGGGCCGCCTCGGCGAGGTCATGCGAGGCCTGCAGCGCCTGCAGCCGGCCGAGCGGCTGGCCGGCCTCGGGGGCCTCCAGCAGCCGGTCGATGCCCCCGAGCGTCAGCCGCGCGATCATCATCCGGGCCGTCGGCAGGTCCACGTGCGAGGCCCTCAGGTCATGATCGTGCAGCGCCGCCTCCAGCCAGGCGCGGCGGGCTGCCGTCGTGGGCATGAGGCTGGCGCCCTCGCGCAGGAAGCTCAGGGTGTTGCTCGCCGGGCTGCCGATGAGCCGCCTGAGCCGATCCGCGGCCTGCCGTGCCGCGAGCGCGTCCGGGTCCACCACGAACGCGTCGCCGATCGCCACCTGCACGCTCGAGGGCGGGGTGGCCCGGGTGGGCTGCCGGCCCTGCGGGGTCAGCTGGGGGACAGGAGCCAGGGGTGAGCGGATCAGCATCGGGTCAGGGGCCTCTCGGAGCGCGGCGGTCGCGAGCAGGTTGTCACCCCGGCCGGTTTCCGGGGTGTTCCAGGGGCTCCTGCCCAGGTTAAGTTCTGGCAAAGCGGTCGGGGCCGGGCCCCTCAGCCGTGCGCGGCCTCCTGGCACCCCACGCACAGCCCGCTGAACTCCAGCCGGTGCGTCTCGATCGCGAAGCGTGACTGGGCGGCGAGGGCCTGCTCGATGAGCTCCATGCC
>JAYKHL010000021.1:0-17190 GCA_035284865.1 Candidatus Sericytochromatia bacterium
GGGGCCGGGCCCCTCAGCCGTGCGCGGCCTCCTGGCACCCCACGCACAGCCCGCTGAACTCCAGCCGGTGCGTCTCGATCGCGAAGCGTGACTGGGCGGCGAGGGCCTGCTCGATGAGCTCCATGCCAGGACAGTGGACCTCCTCGATGGCCCCGCACCCCCGGCACACCAGGTTGTGGTGGCAATGCTGCAGCTGGTGCCGGTGACAGGCGTGCTCCGGGGCGAGCTGGCAGCGCCGAAACTTGCCTGTCGTCAACACGCGGTGGGCCAGGTCGTTGTCCTCGAGCGTCTGGAGGATGCGATACACGCTCACCACGTCACCGCGCTCGCCGCGCTCCCGGATCCGCTCGGCGAGCTCGGCCGGCGACAGGGGCACGGTGGCCTCATCGAGCGCCTCGAGCACCAGCCGGCGCGGGCGCGTCTGGCGGTAGCCGCGGGCCTTGAGCAGGCCCATGGCCATCTCTGGGTAGGAAGCGTCGGGCATCCTCTCCATCATACCAGCCCGGAGACGCCGGGCCCGTCGGGGAATACATGGCCCCATGACGCCCCCGCCCCGCCCCCCGACCGGCCTGCTTCCCCGTGGCCTGGGGCTGCCCGAGCCCCTGCCGCCCACCGTGGCCCTGGTGGCGGGCCCGGGCTTCGGCAAGACCTGCGCCCTGCACGGCCTGATCACCCCGGAGCGGCCCTGCGTGTGGCTCACGCTGACGCCCGACGACGCCGTGCCGGCCGTGTTCTTCCGGCGCCTGCTCGCCGGCCTCGAGGCCGTGATCCCGGGCCTCTCCGCCCAGGCCTTCCTCGGGCCGGGAGAGCCCGTCGAGGCCGCCCGGGAGGCCTGGGCCGTGCTCGGCCAGGCGCTGGAGGCCTACGGGGCGCCGCCCTGGACCCTCGTGCTCGATGACGCCCACCACCTGCTCGCGGCCGGCGCTCCCGTGCTGCGCGGGCTGACCCCTCGCCTCCCCCACCTGCCCGGGGGGATGGCCCTGCGGCTGGCCTCCCGGCAGGCGCTGCCCCTGCCGCTGCGCCGCCTGGAGGCTGCGGGCGCAGCCGCGCTCGTCGAGCAGCCCCAGCTGGCCATGGGCCGCGCCGAGGCTGCCCGGCTGCTGGCGACGCGCGAGGGGGAGGTGCCGGCCGACCTCGAGGAGCGCCTGGCGGCCTGTGGCGGCTGGCCCCTCGGGCTCGTGTGGGGCGCCACCCGCGCCCCGGGCCTGGCGGGGCGCGGGTGGCGGACGGCCGTCCGGGAGGTGGTGCAGGAGGTGCTCGAGCAGCTGGAGCCCGCCCTCGCGGAGGCGCTGCCGGGCCTCGCCCTGCTCGGGCCCTGCGACGCCGAGGCCGTCCGGGTGCTCCTCGGCGTGGCGGACGCCGAGGCCTGCCTCGAGGCGCTGGAGGTGCACCAGCTGCTCGAGGTCACGGCCGCCGGCCACCGCGTCTGGGCCCACCTCGCCGAGGGCCTGCGGGAGGTGGCCCGCCGGGTGCTCGGGGCCGAGGGTGTCACCGCCTTGCACCGGCGGGCGGCCACCCACCTGGCGGCCACCGCGCCCGAGCAGGCCCTCGACCACGCGCTTGCCGGGGGGGCGCAGGACCTCGCCGCCCGGCTGGCCGCGACCCTGTTCCCGCGCTGGCGCTTCGAGGAGCGCCATGGCGCCATCGCCCAGGCCCTCTCGCGCCTGCCGCGCGAGGTGGCGGCGGCCGAGCCCCTGTGGCTGCTGTGGGAGGGCCACCTCGCCAGCTGGGGCGGGGAGCAGGCCCGGGCGCTCGCTGCCTACGAGGAGGCCGCCCGGCTGCACGGCGCGCGGGGGGAGCCGGCGGGCCGGTTCCGGGCGCTGGGGCGCTGCCTGCACCTCGCGCTGGTCGCCGGCGACATGCCGGGCGCCGCCCGGCTCCGGGACGAGGCGGCCGCGCTCCTTCCTGCCGCTGCCCCCGAGGACCGGGCGGACTGGGGCCTCGCACAGGCCTACATGGCGGAGCACGGGGGAGACCTCGCGGGGATGCGGCGGCACAACGAGGCCGTGCTGGAGGTCCCGATCGCGGGCTCGCCCGAGGTCGCCGCCAGCCATGCCATCGCCCGCCTCAACCTCCACACCCAGGCCCTGCACACGGGTGAGCTGGCGGCCGCGGCGCGGCACGTGGCCCAGGCCCGAGCCGTGGCCGCGGCCTGGCGACTCACCTCCTACGGGGTCTATGCGGCCGTGCTGGAGGCCCACCTGGCGCTGGTGCGCGGGGAGCTGGAGGCCGCGGGGGCGGGCTTCCGGGCCCTGCCGCCGGGGTGGCCCCGGCGCCTCGACTGGCAGGACCGCGCCTGCGCCCACGTCATGGTGGCGGCCTGGCGCCAGGCCGAGGGGGCGCTGGACGAGGCGGAGCAGGCCCTGGGCGAGGCCCGCAGGCTCTTCGAGGGGGCGGGCTTTCCGGCGGGGGGGCTGCTGGTCGCCGAGCGGGCCGCTTGGCTCGCCCTGGCCCGCCAGCAGCCAGAGCGGGCCTGCGCGGCCGTGGCCGGGCTGGTGCCGCCCGACGGTGGCACCCTGTACGAGGCGGCCCTGCTGCTGCCCCGGGCCCGGGCCGAGCTGGCGCTGGGGCAGGCAGCTGCCGCAGCGGCGACGGCCACGGTGGGGCTGGTGGCCTTCGCCCGCCTGGGGGCCGGCCTGCACGAGGCCCGGGCAGGGCTGTACGCGGCGGCAGCGGCCCGGCTGGCGGGCCGCGAGGCCGACGCGGCGTCCCGCCTCACGGCCGTGCTGCCCGGGCTCGAGGCGCGGGGCTGGGGCTTCCTGGCCCGGGAGGATGCCCCCCTCTGGGCCCTGCTGGCGGGCGAGGGGCCTGCCGTGCCCGTCGGCGCACCGGGCCTCACGATCCGGCTGCTCGGCAGCCTGGAGGTGCTGCGCGACGGCGTCCGGGTCGATGCCTGGGCGCGGCGACGCACCCAGCTGCTGCTCGCGGCGCTGGTGCTGTACCCGCACGGCCTCAACGTGCCCGAGCTCGCCGACGTGCTCGGCGAGGCGATGGCCGAGAGCAAGTGGCGTGTGGCCGTCTCCTACCTGCGCCAGGCGCTGGAGCCGGGGCTGGCGAGGGGGCGCGCCTCCCGTTTCGTGACGATGGTCCACGATCGCTACGTGCTCAACCCCGAGGCCCTGGCCCTCGTCGACGTGCGGGCCTTCGAGGCCGCCATCGCCGAGGCCCGCCGGGTGCGGGAGGTGGATCCCGTGGCGGCGGCCCGCGCCTACGACGAGGCCCTCGGCCACCACGCAGGGGAGCTGCTGGCTGACCCCTTCTTCTCGGGCTACTTCGAGGACGCCCGCGCCCAGCTGCGCCTGCAGGCCATCGAGGCGCGCCTCTGGCTGGCCCGGTGGGCAGGCGATCGCGGGGCGCGCAGGGAAGCCGAGGCCCACCTTCAGGCGGCGATGGAGCTGGCGCCAGACGAGGAGCAGGTGGCCCTGGCCGCCCAGGCCTACTGGCGAGGGATCCACGACGCCACGCGCGCCGCGCAGGTGTACTGGGACCACCGACGGGCCCGCCAGCTGCGCTTCGGGCTGCCGCCCTGCGAGGCCGTCGAGGGAGCCCACCGGCAGGCCCTCGCCCCGGCTGCCCGGCGGTGATCAGGGGGTGGGGGGCACGAGCTTGCGCAGCGTGAAGATGTAGCGGCTCCCGTCGAAGCTCGCGATGTCCTCGAGGTAGAGGTTGCCGGCGTCATCGAGCTCCATGTTCGCGGGCCGGATGAAGCGGGCCTCCGGGCCAGGGCCGTTCTCCACGCCGCGGGTGGGCCCGCCCGCCACGTGAAACACGGACCCCTGCGGGCTGAGGCGCAGCACGATGGCGCCCGGCCCCCCCATGTCGGTGGCGAACATCGTGCCGTCACGCGCCACCACGATGGCGCCCGGCTCGCCAAGGCGGGAGAAGGCGCCGCGGCCGAAGCGGGCAGCCGTCTCGCCCGGCTTGCCCGCCACCGTCACCACCGTGCCGTCTGGCTCGACGCGGCGGATGCAGTGGTTCTTCTTGTCGGCGACGTACAGCCGGCCGTCCGGTGCCACGGCCAGCGCGCGCGGGGTGTTGAACAGGGCCTCGGTCCGCGGGCCGTCCCGGTGGCCGGCCTGCTGGATCCTGCCCGCATAGAGCGCCAGCCGGGTGGTGCCTGGCCGGGCCACGAGGATGCCGTGGTGCCGCACACTGGTCATGTAGACCTCCCCGGCATCGCTGGCCGCGAGGCGTCCGGGCGCGTTGTCGGGCAGGTCGATGCCGCTCGGTGGCATCTCGAAGATGCGCGTGAGCGTGCCGTTGGCCTCGACCCGAGCCACCGCGAGCCCCTCCCCGCGGGTGCCGTGCACCAGGAACAGCCGCTTGGAGGGGGAGAAGGTGATGGAATAGGGCCCTGTGGCGTCAGCTGGGACCTCGGCCACGGTCTCGACCTGCATGGCCGCCGTGACGCGGACGATGCGCGACGGCGTGCCGTTCACCACCATGTGCAGCTGGCCGCCCCCGTCGATGGCGAAGACGCTCACCTCGCCGCGCGCGATGCGCCCGTCCGCGGGGAGGGCCCCTGCGGCTTGCAGGGCTTCCGAGGTGTGCCACGGCTCCACGCGCCAGGGGCGGGCGGGGGCGCTCAGCGCGGGCGTCTCGCTGACGACGGCCTGCCGCAGCGCCTCGTCATCCGCCACGAGCTGGTCGAAGGCGTCCGCCACGTCGCGGGAGCCGCGGCCCATGAACGGCACCCGGCCGGGCTCGAGCAGCAGCCTCAGGCGCGCGAGCAGCCCCGGGCCCGGCGGGCGCGCCGTCCGCCCGGCTTGCAGGTTCAGCCGCCAGCGGGCGGCCGCGAGGGTGCTGGCCGTGTCGACCTCGAGGGGGCCGCTCGCGGGCAGGGCCGCCAGGTACTCGATGGGCTGGTCCGCCGCCGTGAACGTGGCCTGCACGAGGGCCTCCGCCAGGCCCTCGGGGCGCCCGAGCGTGAAGCCGCCGGCCGCGTCGGTGGTGGCCACCTCGGCGGTGAGGGGCTGGCCGGCGGCGTCCACGAGCCGCACCTGGGCACCGGCCAGCGGGGCCTCCTCGAGCCCGAGCAGCCGGAAGGTCCCGGCAAGGCCCGCGCCGTGGTTCGCGACGAGGGCCCCCCCCTGGTTCGAGAGCACCCCGCCGCCGCGGTCGCCGAGCAGGGCGGCGCTGTTGTTGGCGATCAGGCTTGCCGGGCCGGCTTTTAGCTTGCCGATGATGGAGGCGGCCGGCGTGAGCGGCGTCAGCCCCACCGGGGCCGGCGTGCCCGTGGGCGGCCCGCCGGGCGCCGTCAGCGGCCCGCCGGGGCCGGCGAGCGGGCGGGTCGTGCCGCGAGGCGCGGGGCGGGCAGCTTC
This sequence comes from Candidatus Sericytochromatia bacterium, assembly GCA_035284865.1. Classification (GTDB taxonomy): domain Bacteria; phylum Cyanobacteriota; class Sericytochromatia; order S15B-MN24; family JAQBPE01; genus JAYKHL01. The sequence continues at coordinate 5,322 of JAYKHL010000021.1, forward strand.
GCTGCCCGTCAACGAGGGCGTCACGCACCCGACGAGGGCGATCAGGGCAAGGGTGGCGGTGAGGGCGCGGCGCATCGGGGGTCCTCAGCAGGGGCAAGGAGGGTCAGGGCGAGGGAGCGGGTGAACATGCGGTGATCTCCAGGGCGTTGTACCCCGGGGGGGCGAGGGGCGGCTGCGCCAGCCCCAGGCGTGCCAGCGGGGGAGGCGCTGCGCCTGCCTGCGCGGGCTGGCAGGTGGGACAGGTGTCCAGCCGGCGCCCGCCGACGCGCTTGCGGGCCACCGGCGTGTCGCACAGCGCACAGGGCCGGCCCGGCTGGTTGAACACGAAGTGGCGGTAGCGCCAGCGGGGCCACCCGGCGGCCTTGAGCGCCTCGGCCCGGGCCTGAGGCACCGTCAGGCCACCCGTCTCGTAGGCCTGCTGGCAGGCCCACCGCACGGCTGTGCCGAGGGCCAGCCGCTCTGCCTCGGTGAGGTCCGCGGGCCGCCGCTCGGGCGCCAGGCCCGCCAGGAACAGCACCTCCGAGCGCAGGTAGTTCCCGAGCCCGGCCAGGAAGCCCTGGTCCAGCAGCAGCCCCTCGAGCCGGCGGCGGCGGAAGGCGGGCGCCAGCAGCCGGGTCGCGATCGCCTCCGGCGTGGTGGTGGGCGCGAAGACGTCGGGCCCCAGGCGCGCCAGGAAGGGGTGGTCGGCGGCCTCCCCCGGCGCGAGCACGGCCACGTCCGTGGCCGAGTACAGGCGGGCCGTGCCGCGCGCCGTCACCAGCCGCACCCGCTCCTGGCGCGTGGTGCGCGGCGCCTTGGCCCGGGGCCCGCGCACGTCCCAGCGCCCGTAGAGCTGGTTGTGCGAGTAGAGGCTCCAGCCGTCGTCGAAGGTCGTGAGCAGCGCCTTGCCGCGCGCCTCGACGGCCACCACCGTGTGGCCCGTCAGGCGCGCCCCGTGGGCCTCGAGGGCCGGGATCGCGAAGACGACCTCGGTGGTGGGGTGGCCGACCAGCACGGCGCGCAGGCGGTCGGCGGCGCGTCGGATCTCCGGGCCCTCGGGCATGGCCGCCGCTCAGCCTTCAGCGCGGTGGCGCCAGGCGGCCACGGCCAGGGCCGCCCAGGTCACGAGCCAGGTGGCGCCCCCCAGCGGCGTGATCGCCCCCAGCGCCCCCACGCCCGTCAGCACGAGCGCGTACAGGCTGCCCGAGAAGAGCACCGTGCCCGCCAGCAGGCCCAGGACTGGCCAGGACCTTCCCGGCAGCAGGCCCTGGCGCAGGGCGACAGCGAGCGCCAGCAAGGCCAGCGCGTGCCACATCTGGTACTGCGCGGCGGTGTGCCACGTCTCCAGCCGCTCGGGCGCGAGCAGGCCTGCCGCCACGCGGGCCTTGAGCCCGTGGGCCCCGAAGGCCCCGAGGGCCACGGCAAGGCCGGCGCTGGCGGCGCCGAGGGTCAGGGCGAGGCGGTCGGCGGCAGGCATGGCCTGGATTGTACCGCCCCACCTCGGCGGCGTCGATTTAACCTGAACTTCACCGGGACGCGCGGCGGCGGAAGGTCGGGGGAAGGTGGCGGGCCCACAACCCCCTCGTGAGCCGCGCAGAGGCGCGGCGAGAGAGACCCCAAGGAGCCCACGAGATGCGTCACTTCCTTCCCACCGCGATCGCCCTCGCCGCCCTGGCCCTGGCGGGCTGCGCGAAGGCCCCGCTGGCCGCGCTGTCGGCCACGGCGCTGCCGGCCCCCGAGGCCGCCGAGCGCACGCTGCTCGCCGTGCCCGGGAGGCAGGCCCTCGGCTCCATCGCCGAGCGGCAGGCCACGGTGGTGCGCGACGTGCGCTACGGGCGCCACGCCGAGCAGGCCCTCGACGTCTACGGCACCCGCGAGCGCGGCGCCCGGCGGCCGGTGGTGGTCTGGGTGCACGGCGGCGGCTGGAGGCTGGGCGACAAGGCGAACCGCCTCGAGGCCAAGCGCGCCTACTTCAAGGCCCTCGGCTGCGTGCTCGTCTCCGTGAACTACCGCCTCGCCGACCCGGCTCTGCCCGTCGGGCGGCGCCCGATGCACCCCGACCAGATCCGGGACGTCTGCGCGGCGATCGGCTGGGTGAAGCGGAACATCGCGGTGCACGGGGGGGATCCCGGCTCGATCGTGCTGATGGGCCATTCAGCGGGCGGGCACCTGGTTTCGCTGGCCGGCACGCACCCTCGCTACCTCGCCGAGGCCGTGGGCCGAGAGGGCCTCGGCGCCCTCAAGGGCGTGATCAGCGTGGACACGGCCTGCTACGACCTCACCACGCCACAGGGCCCCAAGGTCGAGGCGATGGTCGTCAACGCCTTCGGCACGGAGCGGGCCGTCCGTCGCGACGCCTCGCCGCTCTTCCAGGTGGCCTCGGGGCGCCAGACGCCGCCCTTCCTCGTGTTCGTGCAGGGCTCGGCCAGCCGCGTCGCCGAGGCGCGGGCCTTCCACAACGCCACCCGGCGCGCCGACCCCCGCCAGGGCGGCGATCGCCTCGAGGTGGTGCCCGGCTACAACCATATGGCGATCAACAACGCCATCGGCCAGCCGGGCGAGACGAAGGTGACGCCGACCATCACGGCCTTCTTGCGGGGCGTGTTCGGGCGCTGACGGCCCGCTTGCCTCCCAAGGGCCCGGGGCCCCGCCTGGCGCGGGGCCCCGGGCCCGCGGCGTCTAAGGAAGATGTGGACGATGTGCGTGACGGGTGGGTGGCCTTGAGCCTGCTGGCGGGCTGCCAGGTGGCCATGACCGGGCCTGCGGGCGTGGAGGTGCAGCAGCGGGGCCGTGCGGGGCTGCCGCTCGCCACCCTCCGGGGGTCGTGACAGGCCCGCGGCCCTCATCGGCGGTGACGCCGGGGGGTTGAACGGCCCGGATGGCAATGGGCTTGTCGGGCTCGACGCGGGCTCGTTGCTCGGGGTGGACGCCGGCTCGCTGCAGGGGCCTCGCTGGACGCTTTCGCGGGCAGGGCAGGCGCCGCTGGCGCGGACGGTGGTGTTGCTGGCCGGGGGCTGATGACGTGCCGCTCACGCCCCAGGTGCAGGCCGTGACGGGCGCCCGCGGGCGCTACACGCTGCGAGCCCGGGCGCGGGCGGGCGTCGTCGTTGCCCTCGCCCGCACGTCCGAGCGCCGGCTCGCGAGGCTCTCCGAGCTGCTGCTCGAGGACGCAGCGGGGCAGGTGGCCATCTCCCCCGGCAGCACGCTCGTCACCACGGCGCTGTTGGCGGAGGTGAAGGGCACAGGCCGCAACTTCTCGGCCGTGCGGCCGGCGGACTACCAGGCTGCCGTCGGGGGGCGACTGCGCAACCCCCACCAGTACTGGCGTGGTGCTGCAGGCGGGTGAGAGCGTGACGCTCTCTGCGACGGGCCTCGTGTCCCTGGATGACTGGGAGCTCCTGGCTCGAGGCCGGGGGGGGCAGCCCGCTCGGCACCGGCACGGGCGGCTGCCCTGCGCTGGCCCCCACGTTGCCGGGGGGGAGCCAGTTTGCGCGTTTGATCCCGAGGGCCCCTGGCAGGCCGTGGGCAAGGGCCCCACGACCTTCACGGGCCAGACGGGTGAGCTCTTCCTCGCCGTCAACGACCACTACGCCAAGGACAATGGCGGAGACCTCCGGGTGACGATCGTGGTCGGGCGCGCCTCGCCCTGAGCAACGCCGGCCCCGGCCTGCCTCTTTCCCGACGTGTGGCCTCAGGGCCGTGCGGGGGATGTTTGAGATTCCCGCAGCCTCGGGTACGTACCAGGCAGGGACCCAACGTGCCACGGCTGCACCAAGGCAACACTGAGGGATAGAGATGATGCGAGACAACCACCGTGCTCCCTGGGCGGGGCGTTCCTTCACGCTGGCGCTTGCGTTGCTGGCCGCGGCCTGCCAGACCCCGGCCCCCGCGCCCCTGGAGGGTGGCAAGGGGAACGTCGGCAACCGGGTCGGGGGGGCGGCGAGTGGCGACGTGGTGGGAACCGCGCCTGACGGCCAGGCGGACCTTGCCCGCAACCTGGGCTTGGTCCCGCCAACCAGTGCGTTGGGCGGCGATCAGTTCCAGCTGCAAGATGGCAGCGGTCGCCCCTTGGTGGGTGCCACGGTGCTGGTAGGCAACGCCAGGCTCACGACGGACGCCCAAGGCGTCGTCTCCTTGCCCCCGGGCGTCGCGGCCTCCACGCAGAGCCCGGCCAGGCTCCTCGCGCCCGGCTTCGTGGCGCAGGATGTCGAGATCGTGCCGGGGCAGGCTTTCAAGATGACGGCCGTCGATCCGGCCCGGGTGCCGATCTCGGCCCAGGCGGGCGGGGTCGCCAGCAACGCGACAGGCAACATGACCGTGGTCTTCCCGCCCGGCACCTTGTCGGGCGATGCCGCCGTCGCCGTCACCAGGCTCTACGGTCAGGACGGGCTGCCGGGGCAGCGCCTGCCGGAAGAGATGCCCTTCCGGGTCAGCGCGAACAAGGATGCCCAGAACCCCGTGTCGCTTGCCGACTCCGGCTACAAGCTCGCGGACAACCTCCCGCTGGGCACATACCACTACGCCCTGGATCTGGGTGAGGGCGTGACCATCGCCCCGGGGGCGTCGTTCATCGTCAAGTTCAAGGCCGAGGGCCGGATGGCGCAGCTGCTGCAAGCGCGGCACGAGAACGGCGACTCGTTCACGGAGACGCCCGAGTCGATCACGCGCGACGAGAACGGGGATTTTTGGCTTGCCATGCGCGTCGACGGCCCCAAGGCCCTGACCGGCGTCACCCCGCCGCGGCAGCGCCGCCTGATGGCGGTAGCCTGTGACACGCACAACGACGTGCAGGCCAACACGTTCCAGGTCAAAAAGCAGTGGACCACCGTGATCCCGGGCATCGAGGTGCCGATCTGGCAGGGGGGGCACCGCACCCGCAACGACGTCAGCGCGAATTGGGTGAACAGCTACGCGTCCAACAGCGGTGGCGGCTGCGTGAGTGACTGGACGGCCCGGCAGTACGAGCACAACAACTGGCGGATGCAGGCGGGCAGTTCCATTCCCGGGTGGATCACCCTCGTCACGCACAACCCGGCCGTTAATGGCGGGCGGTGCATTTACTACCAGTTCGATCCGAACCAGTACTACTGCTCGGGGGGCAGGATCTACGTCAAGGACCCGGGCTACGAGTGGCAGACCACCTACACCACCTGGGTGTCGAAGTCCATCAGCGCGTTGGTCACGTGGCTTTCGGATGATCCACGCGTCACGGGCCCGGTATCGGGTGCGCGCGTGAGCTTCAACCACGCGCTCTCGGCGCTGCGCAGCGCGCCCCTGGGGGTCGACACGGGCGCAGACGGCCACGCCAGCACCCTTGGCCTCGAGAACAGCAACGGCTCGGCCTCCGCCGTCTTGCCTGCGCAGGCCGCCTTCACCTTCTCGACGCCGCAGTCTTACACGGTCAACTGTCAAACCGTTAACCTGCGCGTCGTCAAGAACATGCCGCGGGTGACGCTGCAGACCACCGTTCGGGGCACGCCTTCGGTGGGCAACGTCACGCTGCGCACCAACTTGGGTGACTTCCCCGAGACCCCGCTCAGCCAAGGTGTCGTGAAGCCCTCGCTGCCTCTGACCTCCGCCTCGGGGGCCTTCAAGGTTGGGGGGGAGTATCAACCGAGCGCCTCGGAGTGGATCGAGATGGCCTCCGACAGTGTCAACGTGACGTGGAATGGTGCGCACACGTTGCCCACCTCGGTATGGGTCTCGCGTCCCGTGCGTGCCAGCCTCGTCTACCGGTCCAACGACGCCAGCCTCAACGCGGATCAAAGGCCCACCACGCTGTGGGGCGGCAAGACGCCCGAGGGGTATCGCATCACGTTCGCGCACGAGCAGTCGGGCTACGCGAACAAGACCAGGCTCGAGCCGCTGGTCTTCACGGGCGTCTCGTCGGCCAGCACCTGGGGCATCAGCGGCGCCACCTCCACCGTGTCAGCCACCAGGACCACCAACGGGGTGTCTCTGAGTGGCTCCAAGACCGGGGTGGTGAACGACAACACCCTCCAGGTGGCCGTGAACGCGAACCTGCCCGCCCTGAACTTCTCGTTCGAGGGCTTGCTGAAGAATGCCTGGTCGATGACCTATGAGGTCGTGGGTGACGACGGGGCGGCCCGCACGCGCACCACGCGCCTCGACTTCGGCGAGGTGGGGGTGATGGGGCTCTCCTTTGCCGTGCCCGTCGAAGATGCACTTCATAACGCGGGCAAGCACACCTTCCGGCTCATCAACATGATCAGCGAGGATGGCAACGATCGGCTGTTGATGCCGGACACCCGCTCGAATGAGCCCTTCCCGGCCGTGGCGGGGCTGCACCGGGGTGGGACGTTCTCCTACCCGGTGGTGTTGCAGGCCACCTTCATCGCGCCGAAGTGAAGCCCAGTGCCGTGCTCGGGTGGACCGGGGGTCGTCTCGGTCCACCCATCTTCGGTCGTGACCTCGAGGCTCTCGTGCGATGAACGCCCCGCGTCTCCCAAGCCTTACAGGCCGTGCCGGCTGGCCGGCGCTTGTGTTGCTGCTGGTGGTGGCCTGTACCGGCCCTGCGTCCGTCGCCCCTGTTGACGAGCCCCCGCCGACGCGGAGGGTCCGCTCGACCCCGACGCCTGGCACGCCCTTGTCGCCCCGCCCGAGCGTCACCCCGACCCCGGGGCCGACGCCGGACCCAGGGCGCACGGCGCAGCCCACCGCTGAGCCCACGGTGACACCAACACCAAGCGTCACCCCCACCCCTGTCGCCTCTGCCAGCGTCGTGCCGGACGCCACCGGCTCGGGCACGGTGGAGCCCGCTCCGTCGGCCAGCCCCCCAGCCTCGAGCCCGCCAGGGCCGACGCCCACCCCGTTGCTGGTCACCACGGTGGCCGGGGACGGGACTGCCGGGCTGCTGGATGGCCAGGGCGCCAGCGCGCGGTTCAGTGGCCCCACGGGGTTGGCGCTGCTGGACAGCAACCCCGAGCCGCGCTTGCTTGTGGCTGACACCGGCAACAACTGTCTGCGCCGGGTCTCGCTGGGCGGCTTCACGGAGACGCTGGCGGGAGATGGGGCGATGGCTGATGCCGACCACGCCTCGGATCCTCGCCAGGCAAGCTTCAACCGCCCCGAGGGCCTCGCCGTGCAGCCCAACGTGGCGGTGTACGTAGCCGACACCGGGAACCACCGCATCCGCAGGATCGCCTACACCAACGGCGTGGCCGGGGCTGTCTCCACCCTTGCGGGGGGTAGCGAGGGCTTTGCCAATGGGGCCGGGGCCAGCGCGCAGTTCTCGTCCCCGCGCGGCCTGGCCATCGACCTGGAAGGTCAGCGCCTCTTCGTGGCCGACAGCGGCAACCGGCGCATCCGGGTCATCGACCTGGCGCAGGCCTCCCATCCGGTCACCACGCTCGCGGGCACCGGCGCGGCCGGAGGAGGAGACGGCACAGGCAGCGTCGCCACCTTCTTTCAGCCTTCGGCGCTGGGGTGGGACGGCTCGGTCCTCTTCGTGATCGATCGCGTGGACTGCCGCGTTCGGCAGATCTTTCCCGGCAGCGGCACCCCGGAGACGGCTCAGGTGGTCGAGTACCTGGGCGCCAGCGCCCCGGATTTCGCCGACGGGGGGCAGGGGGTGGCGCGCTTCGACTTCACCGCAGCGGGGGGGGGCATCTTCATCGCGCCCCAGATGAACATGATCATCGCGGACAGCGGCAACCAGCGCGTGCGGATCCACACGGACACGCTGGGCACGCAAACCGCCGCGGGCACCGGCACGCGTGGCGGGACCAAGCCCAACACCACCAGCGTCCCGGGCGCGTTCCGCGACGGGCCGGCCACCAGGGGGGACGTCGAGGCCCTCGCGCAGTTCAACGGGCCGGTGGGGGTGGTGTACGTGGCGGCCGGTGAGGGCGCAAGCGGTACCGTCTACGTGACGGACTCCGGCAACCACCGGGTGCGACGCGTGCAGGTCGACAAGCTGCGATCGCCGTTCGACTGAGGGGGCCCTGGATGGCTGGCAGTTCGCCTGGCGAGGGCCGGGCTGGCTGGACTTCGTGGGGCACACCACTCCCGCGTGGCTGAGTCACCCTCGATCCTCGTGCCGGGTTCCTCTGCTTGACGACCGTGGTCGGGCGCGCGTCTCCCTGAGCAACACTGGCCCCGGCTGGACCTGCCCTGCCCGTGGCCGACGGCTGCCGGTATATTGGAGCCGTGCCACCGACCGCCCCTGACCCCTCGATCGACGCGCTGAGCCGGGCCGCGCGCTGGCGTCTTGCGCTGAAGCCCGCCAGCTGGGGCCGAAGCTGTTCGTGCCCACCATCCTCGGCCGAGGCCTCGGCCTCGCCGTCGTGCCCGGCTTCTCCTGAGGGGCCGCGGTCCGCGGGCTGGCCTTCACGCTGGCCCTGGGCGTGTTCATCGTGCCCCTGGACGACTGGGCAGACGCCCGCGTGGATCGCCTCAAGCGGGAGATGTTCCCCACGGGTTGCTCGCCGAAGACCATCCCGGACGGCGTGCTGCCCGCGCCAGGTGCTGGGGGTGAGGCTGGCGGGGGGGCTTGTCGCGCTGGCGCTGGCCTTCGGCCTGGCGGCGCCGCTTGATCGGCCCTGGCTGGGCGTCATGTGGCTCACATGCGTCGTCACCTTCGTGGCCTACAGCCTGCCGCCGCCGGCGCCGCGCCGGGCCTGCCCGTCGCCCGCCGCAACGACCGCATCGAGGGCCTCGCGCCCTGCTGTACCGGCGCCATCATTATCCTTGTAAAAACAGCATCACAATGTTTTTTTTTCAAGAATGTATGGCCGCGCCTTGATGGCCCGCTTGCGCGAGGACCTCGGTCAGTTTCCTGCCGTGGGGTTGCTCGGGCCGCGGCAGACGGGGAAGACCACGCTGGCCCTGGCGGTCGTCGCGGATTGGCCGAGCCTCTACCTGGACCTCGAGTCGCCGTCGGACCTCGCCAAGCTCGAAGACGCGGAGGCCTTCCTCGGCCGGCTGTTGCCGATCATCAAAAAGCGCGTGTTTCCGCTCACCTCACGCCGAAGTGATCACCCCGCGTGGCCGCCGTGCCGCGCGCCCCCCACGGCCCGTTCACAGCACCACGCCGCCTGACGCGCAGTTGCGCCAGGCGGCGTGATTGCAGCCGAAGCTGCGGTTAGAAGGGGAGTTCCTCCTCCGGGTCCAGCGACATGGCGTCGAGGCTCCAGAGGTTGTCAGCGGCCTGTTCGAGCCGGGTGGCGCCCTGCTCCAGGCGTGCGAGCAGGGCGCCGACGGCGTCGCCCGGGTCGCTGCCGGGCCCGAGCGCGGCCCGAGTGGCCGCCACCAGTTCCACGGTGGCGTGGGGCAGGGGGTTGGGGGCTTCCGGCATCACGGTGCCTCCTCCGTGGGCTCGGTGGGCGGCTTCTTGCGGCGCTTGCGCTCTTTCTCCCTGGCAGCGTTCCGGTCCGCAGCCTCTTTGGCGCGGTAGGAGTCGCCGGCGATGGCGATGACCTCGGCCTTGTGGACGAGGCGGTCGACGAGGGTGACGACGCAGGCCGCGTTGGGGAAGACCTCGCCCCACTCCGCGAAGGGGCGGTTGGTGGTGAGCACCAGGGGGCGCTTGCCGTAGCGGCGCGTGACGACTTCGAAGAGGAGGTCTGCGGCCCGGTTGGAGTAGGAGAGGTAGCCGACCTCGTCGACGACGAGGAGGCTCGCGCGCGTGTAACGCGCGAGGGCGCGCTCCAGGCTGGCGGTGCCCTCGCAGGCGCCCAGGTCCGCGAGCATGGCCGAGGCCGTCACGAAGCGGACGCTGTGGCCGGCGAGCAGGGCCTGGTGGGCCAGGTTCTTGGCGATCATGGTCTTGCCGACGCCATTGGGCCCGACCAGCACGACGTTGGCGGCTTCCTCGAGGAACTCCAGCTTGAACAGGTCCTCGACGGCCTCGCGGTCGACGCGCTTGGGCCAGGCCCAGTCGAAGTCGGCCATGAGCTTGAAGGGCCCCAGCTTGGCCTTCTCGGTCCGGTACAGCAGGCTGCGGCGGCGCCTCGCCTCCTCGAGCCAGTCGAGCATGACCGGGACCCAGGGCTGACCGGCCACCTCGCCCCAGTGCTCGACCAGGCCCCAGAGCGACAGGGCCTCTGCGCGTCGGCGCAGCATCTCGTCGGGGGTCATGGCTGCGCCTCCCCGGTGGTCACGAGTTCGTCGTAGCGCGCGAGGGCGTGCGGGGTGACGACCAGGTCGCGCACGCGTGGGTCATCGGGCAGCGGCACCGGGGAGGGCGGGGCGAGGCCCCGCTCGTCACGTCGCCGGTCGAGTACCTGCCGGATGGCCGGCAGGTGGCAGACGCCTGCAGCCGTGGTCTCGGCCAGGGCCGCCTCCAACTCGCTGGCGCCGTGGCGCTCCAGCAGGGCGAGCAGGGCGCTGACCATGGCGCCCAGGTTGAGGCCACGCTCGGAGACGATGGCCAGGAAGGCCTTGGCCGAGGGCGTCGCCGCGTGCAGGCGATCCATGCCGCGGTGCTCGCGGGCTGCGCGCTTCAGGGCGATGAGGTCCGCGACGTGGGCGGGGTCTTCGACCTGCTCGGCGCGGCCGTAGCTGCGCGGGTGCGTGGCGACAACCGTGGGCCCGTCGAGCACGCGGACCACGGCGGGGCCGGCCGCCACGGTCAGCGTGCGCCGGACGTGGGTGTGGGGCACGGAGTAGTCGTTGAGGTCGAAGCGGACGTAGGGCGTCTTGCCGACCTGCACGGCGATGCGCTCCTCGCACGGGAAGGGCACGTCGGGCAGGGGCCGCAGCCTGGGGGCTTCCTCCTCGTAGACGGCGGCCACGGAGCGGGCCTTGTCCTCCGGGCAGGCCCGGGCGGCGGCGGGGCCAAGGCACCAGGCGGCGGCCTGGGCGTTCAGGTCGTCGAGGTCCTGGAACTCCCGCGCCGCGAAGAAGGCGTGGCGCACGTGCTGGATGGCACGCTCCACGCGGCCCTTCTCGTTGCCGCGGGCGACGGCGACGGGCCTGGGCTCGAAGCGGTAGTGGCCGGCGAATTCCAGCAGCCTGGGGTTGAAGCGAATGGCGTCGCCCAGGCGTTCGAGGACGGCGCTCTTGAGGTTGTCGTAGAGCAGCACCCGCGGCACGCCGCCAAAGGCCTCGAAGGCCGCCACGTGCGCGGCGAGGAAGTTGGCCATGCCCTGGCCGAGGCAGAATCGCAGGTAGAGCCGGCGGGAGTATGAGAGGACCATGACGAAGGCCACGAGGGGCCTCCGGGCCTTGCCGACCGTCAGGTGGCCGAAGTGGGCCCAGTCGACCTGGGCCTGCTCGCCGGGCAGGGTGCGCACGCGGAGGTAGGCCTCGGCGAGGGGTTTGGGGCGCCAGCCTCGCTGGTAGACGAGCTTGCGGAGGTGGCTCTCGCTGCCGGGGTAGCCGCGCTCGCGGACCATCTCGAAGACGCGGCTCGAGCGCAGGCGGGGGTACTTGGCGAGCAGCTCTCGGATGAACGGCTCGTAGGGGTCCGCGATGGAGGGCCAGGGCGCTGGCGGCGCGAAGATGACGCCCTCTCGAGCGAGGACGCGGCGGACGACACCGTGGTGGAGGCCGAGCTGGCTGGCGATGGTGCCGATGGGCCAGCGTTCAGCGTGGTAGAGGCGGAGGATCTCCGCGGTGCGTTCCGGTGGGTGGGTCATGGTGGCTCCTGCGGGACCCGAAGCCGGGGAACAGGCGCCGGCCGCGGACTTTGATGAAGCCGTTGCGAACGAAGCCGTGTGGGCTCTGTGCACCGCATCGCGTGCACGTGATCCCGTGTGCGGGGGCCCGGGTCCCGTGGGTGATCGCCCCCGCAGGCTCCATCGTGGCAGCGGGCGAGGGGGCAGGTGGAGGGTGATGCGTTACTTTCTGCGCCCGCCGGGCTCGGAAGGCGGCCTGGCGAAGGGCGGCCTTGAGCTTGGCGGGCCGCTGCGCCCGATACCTGGCGCCG
>JAYKHL010000022.1:0-3971 GCA_035284865.1 Candidatus Sericytochromatia bacterium
TTCTCTTCGATGTAGGTCTGGGCCTCGGTGCGCAGCTTTAAAAGCTGCAGCTGGAGAGGTTCGGGGGCCAGCGCGCTGTAGAGCCGCGCCTGCTTGTCGCGGCGTCCGGTGGCGTCCCCGGGCTCCAGCGGCAGGGCGGGTGCGTCCCCCAACGCCTCCAGCAGGTCGAGGTCGGCTCCGTCCAGCGCCTCGTCTCCTCCACTGCCAGGCGACCCCTTGGCCCGCCCCAGGCCCGTGAAGCCCAGGGCGTGTTGCTGGACGTACAGCGCATCGAACACGACGCCGGGATCAAGTTCGGTGAGCGCCAGGCTCTTCCTGGGGGCGCGGAAGTTGATGAGGGTGTTGCGCAGCCCGATGTCGAGCAACTCCTGGCGGCTGGCGAGGAGCTTGGTGGCGAGGTCGGGGGCTTGCGTGGCCATGGGTTCAACCGGCAGGTAGGGGCGGGCCCGGGGACCAGAGGGCCGGCCTCTGGAGCTTGATTATTACCCGAAGCGCAACGATGCGCCACTGCGTGTCGATAGACTGTACCGCGGCGGTGGCGTTTGGTAGAACCGAATCTCACGACGCTTCCAAGTCCCTCTCACCCGGGCACCCCCAGAATAGCCGGCACAACCCGCCAGGTGCTCGGCGAGATTGTCGGCGCTTCGCCGAACGTCTGGCCCCTCCTGCACGCCGCGAATGCCGGCCTTGCAGCGCGGGTGCCCCTCCTGATGCGAGGTGGAGTGCTGCCACACCTCGCGGTGTTTGCCCGGCTCTCGTCTGACGCTTGGGAGGGCCCAGGGAAAAGTCCCCGCTCAATGTAACCGCCCCGACCCCATCCGCTTGTCATCGTAAGGCCGCAGGTCCACGATGCCCTTGCACGCCGGGTAGTTCGAGCACCCCAGGAAGATGGTCCTGTCGGAGAACCGTCGGCGGGGCTGCGGCTTGCTCCCGCCCTGCAGCCCGGCGCGTGGCTCGGTCGGGAGGAAGGCCAGCTTGGTGCTCGCCTTCAAGCAGCCGTAATAGGCCGCGACTTCGGGCGAGAAGGCCAGCTGGGGCTCGCGGGCGATGAACAGGGCCGGCAGGCCGACCTCGTCGAGGCCGTTGGCAGCCTCGATGGCTTTCGTGACGTCACCCAGCCGGGCGGTGTGCTCCTCAATGACCTTCCAGGCCGAGACCACCTCGAACCGTTCCTGGATCAGGGTCAGGAACCTGCGCCAGTAGGCGCTCGTGGGAGCCAGGCGCCGGATGAGGTCCATGTTGCCCACGATGACGAGGCGCTGCTGGGCGCTTGCTGGATGCCGGTTTCTTTTTTTGGACACGAATGCCTTCTTTGTATTTTTGCCAACGTGGCTGCTTGCGGAGTGATGGGATCCCAGCCCAGATGCCGCGTCCGGCTTCCCGGGTGGAAAGCTGGCGGCGGTCAGTGAGGCCAGGCTTTGCTCTGAGCCTGGGTTGCTTCCAGCGGGCGTTGGCTGTGAACCTGCTGTCCTTGAGCCTGGCGGATCTTGGTGTGGCGTAAATGGCCAGCCCACAGGCGTTTCCAGCGAAGGGAAGGCATGCCCTCCCCCCGCCACGAGTACCTGGTCGACGTCTGCCGCGAGGCCCCCCAGCTGGTCGCGGACCTGCTGCGGTTGCACGGCAAAGAGGTCCCGGTGGCCGCGACCGCCCGCGTGGTCGAGGCCGGGCTGACGGATGCCGTGCCCGTCGAGTGGCGGGCGGACCTCGTCGTGACGCTCGGGGAGCCGGTGTGGCGCGTCGTCGCGCTGGAGGTGCAGCTTCGACGCGACACCGCCAAACATGTGGCCTGGCCCGTGTACGGGGCGCTCCTCCAGGCCAAGCACAATGCGCCCTTCGATCTCGTGGTGCTGGCGCCCGACCCCGCTGTGGCCGCCTGGGCTCGGCAGCCGTTCGCCTTTGGCTCGCTGGGGATGATCCGGCCGCTGGTCGTGGGGCCGGAGGAACTGCCGCCCATTGCTGTCCCCGAGGTGGCTGCGGCAAACCCGCACCTGGCGATCCTGGCGGCCGTGGCGCATTGCCGGAAGGTCGAGGAACTGGCGCACCTGGAGCTGGCCCTGGAGGCCCTGAGGGGGTTGCCCGCGCCGTCCACTCTCGCCTACACTCGTTACCTGGGAGCCGCCCTTGACCGGCGCTTCCGAGCGTTGCCGGAGGTCCAGATGAAGTTCGACCCGATCGAGTTCTACCCGCACGTTCGGGCCTACGTGGAGGAGCTGCGGGCGGAAGGGGAGGCCCGCGGCCTCGTGCAGGGCCGCCAGCAAGAAGCCCTTCGCGTCGTCCTGCGGCAGCTTGGCCGCCGCATCGGGCTGCCGGGGCCGGAGGTGCAGGAGCAGCTGGCCTCGCTGACCGTGGAGCAGCTGGAGGATCTGGGGGAGGCGCTGCTGGATTTTGCGCGGGCGGAGGACCTCTCTGCCTGGCTGTCGGCACTGCAGCAGCAGGCCTGATCCCGAGGCGCCGGGGACCTGGCTCAGGCCTCCTGCGCCCGCACCACCACCCGCTCCTCCCCCAAAGCCCGCCCCGCACTCCCCCGATCCTCCAACCGCGCCCGCATCACCGCCTCCGCGACCTCCTGCGGCAGTGCCTCCGAGAACTTCAGCTCGTCGAGGGCCTGTGGGGGCACGGGGACGTCGAGGGTGGCGGCGTCGAGGGTCTTGAGGGCCTTGGCGACGGGCTTGCCTTCGGGCTCGACGAGGCGGAGGGCGAAGTTGTCGGCGGCGACGATTTCCAAGCCGGCGGCCGTGAGGCCCTCGGCGAGCATCGCGTTGGCGTGGAGGCCGGCGAAGGTCCACCAGGTGCAGCGGCCGCGGCCGTCGTGGACGAGGGCCGTGTGGTCGGGGCGGAGCCACTGGAACTCCTGCTGGAGGGCCGCGAGCTGCTCGGCGGCGCGCTTGGACCACCAGGGCTCGGTGATGGGCGAGGTCAGGACCTCGCGGATGCTGCGGCAGAGCTCGGCGCTGAGGGCCAGTGTGAATTCCGCTCCAAATCGATCACCGATTCCACGGGAAACCGATCACTGATTCCACGGCAAATCGATCACCGATTCCACGCCAAATCGATCACCTGACCGGCCCCTCGTGGAACGGGTGATCGTTTTCACCGGAATCCGCAGGGTGCCGGGCTCGTGGTCGAAGACGACGGCGGGCCCACGGTCGAGGTCGGCATACTGCAGCGCCCGCCCGACGCCCGGGTGGTGAATTCGCTGCGTCAGCAGGTACTCGCGCTCGGCGGCCCGGCACACCTCTGCCCGTGCCTCTCGCGAGGCCCCAGGGGGGACGCCGTAGACGCGGATGCGGCAGTGCTGCTGCCTGAGGGTGGCGTGGGTGCCCAGCCAGTCCTGGTAGGCGTCGGCCTCCTGCAGCAGGCCCTCCAGCCGGTAGTCCCCCACGCGCTGGTGACGGGTCGAGGGGCGGATGCCGCCCGCCTCCAGCGCCCCCTCCAGGGCCCGCCGGACGTCGGCACCCAGGCGCCTGTGCCCCTTCACGGGCGCGGGGCCCAGATCCCCCGCCAGCAGCTCTGCGATGCCGGGGCGCTGCGGGCTGCCCTCGCGCCGGTAGACGCGGGCCCAGCCGTCCTCTGTCAGGCGGCAGTCGAGGTCGTCGGCCGAGAGGAAGACCACGGCCTGGATGTAGGGGAGGCCCACGTGGCGCCAGGCTGGGTGGCGCAGCAGCAAGGACTTCAGCCGCTTCACCTTCCGGTTCGTCAGCAGGTAGGGGTTCTCGTCCGTGAGGGTCCGGCCGCGCAGGTCCGTCCAGGTCCAGGTGCCGGCGTCCCCCGTCAGCACGCCGGGGCGGCTCTTGATCTCCACGAGGTACAGCGTGTGCGACGACAGCACGAGGGCGTCGCACTCGTTCACGCTGCCGCGATCATCGATGAACTCGAAGTTGCTCCAGCCCCAGAACGGCTCCTGCTGGGGCAGCCGGTCGCGCAAGAAGGCGAGGGCCTCGCGCTCGTGCGCGTGCTCGGAGGGGGTGATC
>JAYKHL010000023.1:0-42136 GCA_035284865.1 Candidatus Sericytochromatia bacterium
GGTCGCGATGGGCTTCGCGGACCTCCCCTACGACATCCCGCACCTGCGGCTGGAGGCGGCCCTGGCCGAGGCCCACGCCCGCATCGGCTGGTACCGCGCGGTGGCGAACATCCAGCACGCCTACGCCATCAACGCCTTCCTGGCCGAGGTGGCCCACGCGGCGGGCGTCGACCACCGCACGTTGCTGCTCGGGCTGCTCCCGCCCGACCGGCGCTTCGAGGCCCCGCGCTGGAACTACGACGGCGAGGCGCAGGCCCACCCGGTGGACGCCGCCCGCTTCCGCCGCGTGATCGAGGCGGCCTGCGCGCGGGCCGGCTGGGGCCGCAAGCTGCCGCGGGGCGAGGGGCTGGGGCTCGCCGTGGCGCGCAGCTTCCTGAGCTACGTGGCCGTGGTGATGCGGGTGCGCGTCAAGGACGGCGCGATCGCCATTCCCCGCGTCGACGTCGCCATCGACTGCGGCTTCGTGGCCAACCCCGACCGCGTGCGCGCCCAGCTCGAGGGCGCCGTCGTGATGGGCCTGAGCAACGCCCTCCACGGGGCCATCACCTTCCAGGGCGGGGAGGTGGAGCAGGCCAACTTCCACCAGTATGCCCCCGTCCGGCTCGACGCCTCGCCGCGGGCCATCCACACCTGGCTGCTGCCCTCGGACCACCCGCCCGGCGGCGTGGGCGAGGCTGGCGTCCCCCCCGTCGCGCCGGCGCTGGTCAACGCGCTCTTCGCGGCGACGGGGCGGCGCGTGCGGGACCTGCCCGTCGCCACCCAGCTTCAGGGCTGAGCCTGCCGGCAGGGCGTGCCGCGCCCCGGGCCGTGGGTACAAGGCCCCTGTCCCAGCACCTGCCATGACCCACCGCACGCCCCTCGGCTCCTTGCTCCTCGCCACCTGGCTCGCCGCCGCAGCGTGCGCGCCGGCGCCGCCCGTGGGGCCGGCCGCCCTGCCCGACGAGCCGGTGAGCCCGCGCCCCTCTCCCCCGCCGGCCTCCTTCGGGCCGCCCGTCTTCCCCACGCCCCGCCCGGCCATCACCCCGCCGCCCGACGTGCTCGCCGCCCCGAGCCTGGCGCCGCCCGCCGAGGATGGCAGCACCCCTGACGCGACCTCGAGCCAGGCCCTGGCGCGCAGCTACGAGTTGCCCCTGCTCGGGCTGCACCTCGTGACGCACCACGGCCCGCGCGTGGCCGGGGACGACGCCGGCCTCGTGGCGCCAGGCGGCGTGGCGGGGGTGGCTGGGGGCACGGTCTACGTGGCCGACACGGGCGCGCACCTGATCCGCGTCAGCCGCCTCGAAGACGGCGTGCGGCGGTGCGTGCGGCTCGCGGGGGACGGCCGGGCCGGCCATGCCGACGGCGTGGACCTCGAGGCCAGCTTCAAGGCCCCCACGGGGCTGGCGGCGGCCTCCGGCGGCCGGCTGTACGTGGCCGACAGCGGCAACCACTGCGTGCGCCTGCTGGCGCCCCACCCGAACGGGGGCGGCGTCCTCGTCGTGACCACGGTGGCCGGGCGGGCGGGGTAGGCGGGCCACCTCGACGCCCTGGGCAGCGAGGCGCTGCTCTCGAACCCCACGGGCCTGGCGCTCGATGCCGACGGCAACGTGTACGTGGCCGACACGGACAACCACTGCCTGCGCCGGATCACGCCGGCGGGCGTGGTGACGACGGTCGCGGGCCTGCCGGGCCGGGCCGGGCACGTGGACGGCGACCCGAACGAGGCCCGGTTCTCGTCGCCGCGGGGCCTCGTCGTCTCGGCCGCTGGCGAGCTGTTCGTCTGCGACATGGGCAACCACTGCGTCCGCCGCGTCTCGCCCGCGGGGCGCGTCTCGACCTACGCGGGCCGCCCGGGCGAGGCGGGGCTGCGCAACGGCCCGGGGGCCGAGGCGCGGTTCTCGTCGCCCACCGGCCTGGCGCTGGGCCCCGACGGGTCCTTGTGGGTGACGGACGACGGCAACCGGCGCGTGCGGCGCGTCGATCCGGAGGGCGCCGTCACCATCGCGGCGGGCATGGGGACGGCCGGCACCGTTGACGGCCCCGCGGCCCTCGCGCTGGTGGGCGGCTCGGGCGCGCTCGCCTGGGGCGGGGGCGCGCTGCACCTCACGGACGCCGGCGAGCGGACGCTGCGCGAGCTGCGCTTCGAGCACCTCGTCCAGACGATCTACGGCCTGCCCACCGCGGGCGATCGCGACGGCAGCCTGGGTGACGCGCGCTTCCGCACCCCCATCGGCGTCGCCTACGACCGCGACGGCAACCTCTACGTGGCCGACGCGGGCAACCACACGCTGCGGCGCCTCGACATGGACGGCCGCGTCACGACAGTGGCGGGGCAGGCGGGGCAGGCCGGCTTCGCGGAGGGCGCGCGGGGCGCGAGCCGCCTTGCGGGGCCCCGGGCCGTGGTGGTCGACGTCGACGGCACGGTGTACGTGGCCGACACCGAGAACCACGCCATCCGGGCCCTCTCACCGGGCGGCCGGCTCAGCACGCTGGCGGGCAACGGGCGGGCGGGGTTCGCCGACGGCAGGGGCGAGGCGGCCCGCTTCGATCGCCCCGTCGCGATCGCGCTCGGGCCGGAGGGGCGCCTCTTCGTGGCAGATCAGAACAACCACCGCGTGCGGGTGGTGACGACGCAGGGCGAGGTCACCACGGTGGCGGGCGGCGGGGCCGCCGGCTTCAAGGACGGGACGGGCCCCACGAGCCTGTTCTCCCGGCCCGCCGGGCTGGCCGTCGACGCCCTCGGGCGGATCTACGTCTCGGAGGCCGGCAACCACGCCATCCGGCTCGTGACACGCAACGCCATCGGCGAGGCCCGCGTGCGGACGCTGGCCGGGCGCAGCGGCCAGCCGGGCTTCCGGGATGGGGCGGACGCCCGCTTCAACGAGCCCGGGCACCTGAGCCTCGACGCCGAGGGCCGCCTCTACGTCGCCGACAGCGGCAACAGCCTCATCCGGCGCCTCGAGCGCGACGGCAGCGTGACGACCTACGCCGGGGCGCTCGGGGCGGATCGCCTGAGCCCCCGGGCCGGCCACGCGGACGGCCCCGCGGCTGCCGCCCTGTTCGGCGCGCCGCAGGGCCTCGTGGTGGACCTGCTCGGCTACGTGCACGTCGTGGACACGCAGAACCACTGCGTGCGGCGCGTGTACTGACCGCCGAAGCCCGTGCTCGCACGCGTGGTATGGTGGTCAAATGCTCCCGGCCCTGCCCCCGCTCACCACCCCCCGGCTCGCGCTGCGCGCCCTCACGCTCGCCGATGCGCCTGCGATCTTCGCCTACGCGCAGGACCCGGAGGTGAGTCGCTACACGCTGTGGGAGCCCCACCGCACGGAGGCGGACAGCGAGGCCTTCCTCCGCGACTACGTGTTCCCGCGCTACGCCGAGGGCCTGCCCGAGCCCTACGGCGTGACGCTGCGCGGCGACGATCGCGTGATGGGCACGGTGGGCTGCTTCGCCGTCACGCGGGACCGGCGTACGATGGAGCTCGCCTACGCCCTGGCCCGCCCGCTCTGGGGGCAGGGCTTGGTGGTCGAGGCCGCGCGCGCCGTGCTGGACCAGGTCTTTGCGACCTTCCCCGTCGAGCGGCTGCAGTGCCGCTGCAAGGTCGAGAACGTGGCGAGCGCGCGCGTCATGGAGAAGCTCGGCCTGCAGCGGGAAGGCGTGCTGCGGTCGGCCCTCCACCACCGCGGGCGGGACTGGGACATGGCCTACTACGCCGTGCTGCGGGGGGAGTGGCCGGGAGCGCCAGGCGCCTGAGGCACCGCCCCCACGCGAAGCCTTGGGGGGTGCTCTAGGGCCCCTCGCCCGTCTTCTTCTCGGCGTCGTCGGGCTTGTGCGGCGGGGGCCGGTTGACGATGGCAGCCCGCCGCAACCGCTCGTACTCATCCGCGTAGGCCCGGGCGACGCTGCGAGCCTTGCGGAAGATGAGGAAGGCCTCGTTGTTGTTGTGCTCGGCGTTCTGCGAGTAGTTGTACGAGCCCGTGATCACGGTGTCGCTGTCGATGACGATGACCTTGTGGTGCATCAGGGCCTCGTTGCCATCCTTGCGCACCTCGAGCTTCGCGGTCTTGAAGCGATCGAACAGGCTGTACGGCCCGGCCGCCAGCCAGCGATCGAAGATGCCCTCCACCTTCACGCCGGCCCTGGCCCTCTCCACGAGGGCATCACCCGTCTCGACATCGGTCAGCGAGAAGGTCATGAACCGGATGGCGCTTCGCGCGCTTCGCACCGCGCGGACGACGGCGTCCCGGCCGCTGCCGCCCGGCGAGAAGAAGGCCTGCACCGTCATCCCCCCACCGAGGGCGATCTCCTCGGTGGGCCTGGTCTCGCCGCGCACGGACTTGCCGAACTCGCGTCGCGCGAAGAGCCGCTCGAACTCGGCCTCGAAGGCCTCGGCGAGGCGCCGGTTGCGGATCGTCAGCGCGTTGTTGTTGTGGCGGTACAGGCTCGTGGGCGTCAGGTTGGTCGAACCCGTCCAGACCGTCTGGCCATCCACGACCATGAACTTGTGGTGCATGATGCCGGAGCGCCGGTCATCGACCACGGGCACCCCGTTCGACTGCAGCAGCACGATGGCCTGGCGGGGCTGGGTGGGGTCGCTCTTCTCGACCATGTTGTCGGTGTCCGTGACCAACCGGACCTTCACACCGCGACGTCGGGCCTGCGCGAGCGCTGCGACCACGCCAGGGTCCTCGATGTCGTAGAAGGCGCCGTCCACGCTCCTGCGCGCGGTCCGAATCAAGCGCAGCAGGGCCTTGTCGGTGTTCCGCGGGTTCTTGCGGGCGCGCGGCTCGTTGAGGTCGATGCGCTCCTCGTAGGCGTCGTTGAAGGCCAGCGAGACGCCGGAGGCCAGGGCGTCCGTGCCATCCTCGAGCCGAGGTCCCAGGGCCTGCGGCCCCCGGGCCGTGCCACAGGCCGCAAGCAGCAACGCGGCGCTGATGAGCACCCACCTCGTCGCCAGCTGGTAGCACTTCCCCACGCTCGGCCGCCTCTCATCCCATCCCACCCACCTGTCTGCGGGGTGTTATCGAATAAAAAGTGGCAAAAACTGCGTTAAGGTTTGCTTAACACACCCCTGCACACCTGCCGCAAGGAGCCTCCGGCCATTCCGAGCCGGTGCGCGTCAGCGCGTTGCGGCGGGCAGCTGAGCCCGGGCCTGCGGCGCGACGACCTGAGCACCGCGCGCAAGGAACCAGGAGGGCGCAGACCGGGCGAAGGGTGTAACCGACGGGCGATGCTGGGTTCGGCGTTCAGGGCTGGCGATGCTGGCCGGAATGAATTGACCGCCGCCAGTCAGAACAGCCGCGGCTGGACCACGGGGCTGGCGGGCTCCACGAGGCTCGGGTCATCCTCGCGGGCCGCGTTGAGGCGCGTGCTGACGGGCGTGCGGGTCATCCACTCCGCCGGGTAGGGACGGAGCAGCGGCAGCACGGCTGCTGGATCGTCGAGGGACGGGTCGAGCCAGGTGGCATACGCCTCTCGCGGCAGGATCACCGGCATGCGGTCGTGCACGGGCGCCACGCACGCGTTGGCCTCGGTGGTGATCAGGGTGACGCTGAGCGCGGGGCGGCCCCCGGGTGGGGTCCAGCCCTCCCACAGGCCGGCAAGGGCCAGGGGGCCACCCTCGGCGAGGCGAAACCAGTGGGGCTGCTTGGGGGCCGCTCTGGAGGCGCCCGCCGGCGGCGGCGCCCACTCGAAGAAGCCATCCGCCGGCACGAGGCAGCGTCGACGGCGCAGCGCGTCCCGAAAGGCTGGCTTCTGGGAGACGGTGTCGGCCCGCGCGTTGATGAGCAGCGGGGCCCGGGCCGCGTCCGCCAGCCAGGCCGGCAGCAACCCCCAGCGCGCCTGCACGAGCTCTCGCCGCCCGTCGGTCACGCGCACGATCGCCACGGGCTGGGTCGGGGCAATGTTCCAGCGGCCAGGCAAGGCTGCGGCCTCGACCCCGAAGGCGTCGGCCAGCAGCGGGATGGCGCCGGGGGTGAGGCTGAAGCGACCGCACACGGACTCGACCCTCCACCGGGCAGGGTGCGAGCGCCGCCGGCATCGGCCCGGCCAGGGGCTGGCACTCGCGCCCTCCCTCGCCCATTGAAGGCCCCAGTATGACGGCCGTCAAGCTCCTTGCCCCGCCCGCTGGCGGGGTCCTGGTTAACATATTGACATCCTCACAACGCGGGTGTTACCTTGGCGCCCACCGCTTCACAAAAGTTTATTTTGTTTCGTGAAGCAGCCACCCGTGGGCCCGCGGGCGGCACGCCGTCCCCCCTGAAGACACCTGTCAGGAGAACCCGAAGCATGTACTTCATCGACGCGACCATCTACGCCTCCCGCCGGTCCCCCGCAGAGCTCGAGCTCATGAGCGCGGCCGGCTGTGTCTCCGTCATCGAGCCGATCACCTGGCTGGGCACCAACCGGCAGCACGCCGAGACCTACCTCGAGGACTTCGAGCGCCTCGTCGGCCCCGAGGCCCGTCGCGCGGCGCACTTCGGGCTCGGCTACGCCGCCTGCCTCGGCATCCTGCCGCATGAGGCCACGCACGCCGGCGTCGCAAGCGCCGTGCTGCAGGCGATGCCCCGCTACCTCGAGCAGGACAACGTCGTGGCGATCGGGGAGATCGGCCTCGGCAACGGCAGCCCCGTGGAGGAGGACATCTACCGCCGCCAGGTCCGCCTTGCGCGCCGCCATGAGCTGCCCATCGTCATCCAGGCCCGCCCGACGGATCGGCCGGAGCAGGTCTCGCGGATGCTCAACGTCGCCGCCGAGGAGGGGCTGCCGGCTCGCTACATGCTGGTGAACGGCGTGAACGAGACGACGGCCCAGACGGTCCGCCGCTTCGGCGCCTGGGTCGGCCTCACGATCGACCCGCAGACCCACCTCCGCCCGGAGGCCGCCATCACCCTGATCGCCCGCGAGGGCACGGACGGCTACGTGCTGAACAGCGCTGCCGGGCGCCTGATGGGCGACCCGCTGGCGGTGCCCCGCACGGCGCGTGCGATGGCCGAGGCGAACGTGCCGTTGTCGGCGATCGAGAAGCTCACCTTCCACAACCCGAAGTGGTTCTACTCGCAGGGCCGTGCGCTGCCGCTGGGCACCTGGGGCGACAAGGTCGCTGCAGCGCTGCAGCCGGAGCAGGCCGGCCGGGCCCCGTACGCCAACCAGGGCGCGGGTGAGCTGGCTCGCCTGCGGTAAGGACGCGCGCCGGACACGGGCGAGCCCGGGGCCAACGACGCCCCCGGGCCCGCCCGGGCCGCGACAACCTGGCGAGGGGTGGGCTCCGGCCTGCCCCTCGCCGGGGCGTCAGCGCGCCTCATCGAGCTGCAGCTGACCGGTCGGGTCACCTGGCACACCCCGCCAGATCACGAGGGGGGCCGAGGGCTGCATGAGCGTCACCCGACGCTCCTCGGCCCCGAGCCCCTCGGCCTCCAGGTACAGCCCACCCCAGGGCCGCACCCCGAAGGAGGTCGTGCGCACCAGCGCCTCTGGCGTGGGTCCCCGGCCCGGCTCCCCCGCCACCATCGCCTCCCCGGCCTCCCGCAGCCAGTCCACCCAGGCCGCAGCCGCGGAGCTGTCGCGTGCCCGCAGCACGGCGTCGAGGGCCTTCAGGCCGGTCAGGGGCGTGCGCTGCAGCTCCTCGATCAGGCCCAGCCCGTACCGCGCCGTCAGGTGGCGCACGAACATGTAGCTCAGGCCATAGCTGCGACCGTCCGGGTTGCCGGCCCAGTCTGTCAGCGAGTAGCGGCCCGGCGCCGCCATGTAGGCCCGGATCTCGTCCAGCACGAAGGGATCCCCGGCCACCCGGCCGAGGCCCGCCAGATCCATCGCGAGCATGGAGCACCCCTCGTCGAGCCACGTCGCCTCCGTCCTCGGCACCCCATCGATGCGCGACTTGGCGCAGAACATCAGCAGGTGCTGGTACTCGTGCGCCAGCGTGCCGAGGGCCGTGACGTCGGGCTGCTCGAGGATGCGGGTGGAGAGGAAGATCACCTCCTTCTCGTTGGCGTGACGCCGCAGGTCCGTGGCCTCCGGCGCCGCAGGCAGCGGATCGCGCGGCCAGAAGTAGCCGAGCATGCCCTCCCGGCCCCGGGCGCTGCCGACCCAGGCAGAGAAGACAATGAAGAGCCGGGAATCCCCATCCACGCCAGGCTGGTCCTCCGTGCCGAAGACCCGCGTCAGGGGCGGCCGGATGCGGCGCTCGAAGGCCTCGGCGAAGGCCCGCAGGCGCTCTGTCGGCACGGCCGCGAGATCCTCGGCGTCGACGAAGAAGCGGGCATTCGAGGTGACGAGGCGCTGGCGGGCGCGGCGCGCCTGGTCCCCTGCCAGGGTGGCGCTGCCGTCGTTGATCCAGAAGGTGGCCGTCTCCCCGGTGGCAACCTCCGGGGCGGCCGAGAGGCGGCGCAGCCCCGTGAGCCCGCCCCAGCCCTCCCGGTCGGAGCCAAAGCCGAACGGCGGAAAGAGGGACCGGCCCGAGCGGGTGGGCTGGGGGGTGGGCGTGGGGCTCGGCGCCAGGCCCTCGGGCAGCACGGCCGCCCCGAGCACGACGGCCCGGTCGCTGGGGTTGGCCAGCAGCAGCACCCGACGGCTTCCCACAGGCGCCGTGAGCGTCAGGCGGTCCCCCGGGACGAAGCGGTCGCCGGCAGGTGGCCTGGGCACCACACGCACGGCCGGCGGGACCGAGGGCGGCGCCTCCCCCCCGACGCTCGGGCCAGGCGGTGCCCCCGGGGCGACGGGCAGGCAGGCCGCCAGCACGCTCCCCAGCCCCAGCAGCCCCACCGCGAGGCGCGGCCTGGCCCGGTTCCCGGGCACGGACATGCGTCGTAGCATCGGGTCTCTCCTCGACACGACCACGCCGCCTCCGGCTGGGAAGGCGGCGTGGAGGATGGCCTGGCCCGGGGCCAGCGCCGGGCGGGGCCGGCGCTGGCCTCGGGTGCCGAGGCCGCCTGTGGCGGCTCGTCGACCTACTTGGCGGTGTCGCAGCTCTTGCAGTCGTCGTGGTGCTTGTCCGCAAGGCGTGGCGTGGAGTCACGCAGCTGGGTGTTCGAGCCGATCTCGTTGGCCACCGGCAGGGTGTTCAGCACGGCCGTGTCGAGGTTGTAGGCCATGATGCGGAACTCGCCCGTGCGGTCCGTGTGGAACACCAGGGCGTCATCCGTCCCGGCCAGCCAGCGCGGCTCCTGCTCGATGTAGGGCGAGTTTGCAAGCACCAGGTTGTCGGTGAAGCCGCTTCGCATGTCGACGGCGTAGATGTCCTCGGAGCCCCGGCGGTTCGAGACGAAGGCGATCAGATCGCCATGCTCGTTGAGGTCGGGGTTGTACTCGCCATCCGGCGTGTTGAGGAACGGCGGCGTGAGCTGTGCTGCATCGCGCAGGCTGTAGACGAACACGTCGGCCGACTGCCCGTCCGAGGCGCCGTAGGCGATGACCTCACCGTTGCCGGAGATGGTCGGCCAGTTCACGTCATACAGGCCCCGGTTGGCGATGGGCACGCGGAAGTTGTTGCCGTCCACCAGGTCAAACACCCGGAGCTCATCGCTCCCCGCGCGGTTGGAGACGTAGACGATGACGTCACCGTCGTTGCTGACGTCCGGCTGCTCCTCGTCGGCGTTCGTGTTCAGCGTCGGGAGCGTGTTGATCAGCTGGCTCTCCAGGCTGAACAACAGGATGTCGTTGTCCCCGCTCTCGTTCGACTGGTAGACAAGCCACCGGCCGTTGGAGCTGAGCCGAGGGTTGGTCTCGTCCGCCAGGGTGTTGACGCCGGGCAGGGCGAGCACGGTGGCAGCCACCGCATCGAACACGAAGATGTCCATCCCCGCGCCGCCTCCCGTGGCCCGGTCGGACTGGAAGGTGATCAGGCCGTTCTCACCTTCGCCGTCGAAGCCCCCCGTGTAGCCCATGCCGACCACGCCGCCCCCGATCCCGCCGACCACGGTGTCGGCGATGACGGCAGCGCCAGGCGAGATCACCGCGGGCGGCACTTCCGTCGTCGTCCCCACCGCTGGCGCCGCGGGGGCCGCTGTGGTCGTGCCGCTGCCCGTGCTCGAGCCGCCGCCAGACGAGACGGCGCTGGCCGGTGGCGCGTTCGTCATCCCCTCCTGGGCCCTGATCGGGGCGTTCACCGTGCCTCCGGTGGCAGGCGCGGGGGCTGGCCCCTGCACCCGCTCTGCAACAGGCGCCTGACCCGGCGCCGTGGGCGCGGGGCTGCTCGCGCAGCCCGCCAGCACACCCAAGCCCACCGACAGAGACAGCGAAGCAGCCATCCAGTTGCGCATACGCATGCCTTCCTCCTCCTTCGAGGGAGCCCCCCTCAACCCGATCCCCTTCCACCACCCGCTCCAACCGGGGTCCTCCAGCACGCATCCCAGGTGCAGGACTGGAAGCCATCTCAATGGTCAATTCCCCCGGACTGAATGGGCGTTGATTCCGGCGAATGTGGTGAGTTGAATTGAGCGCGATGGAATTTTGCCTGGGCCGGCTATCGTCTGCGGCGAATGTGTCACAAGCTTTGTCCAACTCAAACAGCGCTCCAAGGGTTAGGGCAATGCTATGTAGCTGATGATGGCATCCCATCGCGGCATTCGGGCCGCATAGCAGGAGCGGTGAAATGCGAGGCGTGGCGAAGCTGCTTTCATGGGGAGAGGGCCCCAGCGCCCAGCGGTGGCGCCGCCGCACGCGGCTGCTCCTGGCCGGAGGCGGCGTGGGGCTGATCACGGTGGGGTGCCTGCTGCCGCACCTGCCCACCTGGCTCGGCGAGGGCGGCCCCGAGGCCGCCGTGGGGGACCTGGACGGCGACGGGCAGCCTGAGCGTCTGCGGCTGCGCCAGCCCCGCCTGGGCTCCCCCGAGCTGCGCCTGCGCAGCTCGTTGCGGGGGGGCCATGACCACCGCGTCGCCACCCTGCCGGGGGCCACCGGCGCCACCTTCGAAGGGGAAGCTTCACCCTGGCGGCTGCGCTCGGCCGACGGCCGGGTGCTGCTCGAGGTGCGTCACGTGCAGCAAGCGGGTCGCCCCGTGCCGGACCTCCTCATGGTCGCGGGGGAGCGGGCGTGGCGCTGGGTGTTCCTGGAACGGGGCTTCCTGAAGCTGGACGTGGCCGAGCTCATTCCCGGGTTCTCGGCGGGCCTGCTGATGATCGGGGACCAGCGCGCCGTCGTGGAGGCGATCGGCGGCAAGATCGGGGGAGATGGCAGCTGGCGCGCGCCCCTGGCCACCCCCATGACGCTGGCGCTGAAGTTCGACGCGGGCAGCCGGCTCGAGCGGGTGACCAGCCGCTCGCCCCGGCTGCGGACACGCGACGGGCTGGCGGTCGGGCGCCCCGCCGAGGCCCTCACCACCCGCTACCCCGGCTCCCGCCGGGGGGACACCTGGCTGTCCCCCCGCTACGGGCTCGCGGCGCAGGTCGACCCCCAAGGCGCCATCCTGGGCATGTCCGTCCAGCGGCCCTGGCAGCCCCCCGCCACGCCGAGCCGTTGAGCGCGGGTTGGCACCGCCGTCTCTCCGGTCCTATAGTCGGCCCATGGGTGAGGGGGCAGCCTCGGGGGTGAGGCCTGCCTCGCTGAGGGCTGAGGAGGCGTACCGTGAAGATGACGAGCCTGGGCCGTGCGGCCCTTCCGCCGCTGCTCGCGGCGGTCCTTGCGGCTTGCGGGGGGCCGCAGCCAACCGGGACGGCGCCGGGCGCCGTCCCACCTGTGAGCACGGGGGAGCCGGCCGGCCCCGGCCAGCCGCCGGCGGCGGCCAGCGCGCCGGAGGAGCCGTTGCGGCTCGGTGGGCTGGTGCAGGACCGCCCGTGGAACACCTCCGTTGACGACTTCGACTGGTCGACGGGCGCTGACGACCCCGTCGTGGTGGTGGTCGACGACCCCGGGGACGCGGAAGGCGGCGCGACGCCTGGGGCCACGGGCACGCCGGCCTCGGCGACACCCGCCGCGTCCGGAACCGCCACCGCCGCAGAAGAAGAGGCGGATGCCCCCGTGGTCGTCGTGCGAGAGACGGGCTTCGGGGCGCTCGGCCAGAGCGGCCTCGTGGCCTTCTCATCGAACCGCGACACGGGCGGCGGCTACGGCGCGGACATCTTTGTCTACGACCACAGCGCCGGCACCGTGCTCGCGCTGCCGGGCGTGAACACCGGCGCTGACGAGATCAACCCCCGCGTGAGCGCCAACGGCCGCTGGCTGATCTACGCGACGGACGTGAACGGGGACTGGGACATCTACCTGTACGACGTGAAGACGGGCCTGGTCGACATGCTCCCGACGCTCAACACCGAGTACGACGAGGTGGCCCCCACCGTCGACGACGCCGGCACCACGATCGCCTACGTGATGGAACGCGGCGGCTACCAGACCCTGGGCCTGCACGACCTCACGACGGGCCGCAGCTTCGTGCCGACGACCGTCGCCCAGCTCGGAGGTGACGTGCGCACGCCTTGGCTGTCCGGCGACGGGAGCTTCGTGGCCTTCACGGCCGACGTGGACTACACGGGCTGGGACATCTTCATCTACGACATCGAGGGCGCCACCTTGATCAGCCCGCCGTTCGTGAACTCCCCGGATGACGAGGTGGACCCGGCGCTGAACGGCGACGGCTCGCTGCTGGTGTTCTCGACGGACCGGATGGGCAGCGACGACATCATGCTCGCTGACATGACCAGCGGCGTGCTGGACCGGCTGATGCTGGCCAACTCGCCCTACGACGAGCGGTCGCCGCGCTTCCTCGGGGGGGACGACGACGCCATCGTGTTCAACACGGACCGCACGGGCGACCGCCGGCTGATGCTGTACCACCCGGGGGCGGGCGTGATCGACACGCTGCCGATCATGCATGAGATCGGGTCAGACGACGAGATGGTGGACCAGAGCTCGTCGGCGGGCGGCATCGGCGGGGGCCTCTTCGGCCGCAGCCTCGGCGGCCGCGGCGGCATCCGCGGGGGGATCGGCCGGTTCTGGTAGGCCCCGGCCCCACGCCAGGCCCCCCACCCGCGGCCGACGGGTGGGGGGCCTGACGTCGTGGGGGCCGGGGGCTAGCCGCCGGCGGGCTGGTGGCGGCGCTCGGCCAGCGCCTCGAGGGCCTCGGGCCGCACGGCCAGGATGTGGCCGGGGAGGGCGCGCGGGTCGGCCGGGGGGGCCTCGCCCACCGTGACCTCCCACCGGCTCGCGGGGCCCTCGAGCTCCTGCAGCAGCCGCCCGATCTCGATCTCGGCCCAGCGGTCGGGCTGCAGGCCCACGCTGGCGAGGTCGCGCCGGTAGGCCTCGTACTCGCGTCGCGCCGGTGCGACGTCGCCCTCGAGCTCGTAGTAGTCGAGGGCGACATGCAGGCCCCGCAGCAGCCCCTTGAGGCGCTCCCAGGCGTGGAAGCCACCCCGGCCCTCGAAGCCGGTGGACTCGACATGCCCGGCCAGCGCGATGAGCGTGGCCTCGAACCGTTCCGTCTGTCGTGCGCGCATTGAAACCCTCCCACAGGAGGCTCAGGGCGTTCGCCGGGCGACAACGAGGCAAAGGGGGCGAGCGAAGAGCCGCGACGGGAGCGACGGTGCCCCCGGTTGGTTCCAACTTACCGCAGGATTAACCCGGTTCTGTTATGCGGTCATTAAAGTTGTGATGGATGCACATCAAAAATGATGCGGGATGCGTCAGCCTGCCGCCGCCCTGAGCCGGCTGAGCGCCCGGCGGGCACGGGCCACCACAGCCTTGTCGCCCTGGCCCTGGCGCAGGCAGACGCGCCACTCCGCGACGGCGAGACGCGTCTCGCCGAGGTGTTCGTACAGGCCCGCGAGCTTGAGGTGGGTGGCCAGATCGCCCTGGCGCAGCCGGCAGGCGGCCGCGTACCGGGCCGCGGCCAGGGCGTGCTCGCCGCGGGCGTGGTGGAGCTCGGCCAGCTGCACCATGCTCGGGCGGTGCTGGGGGTCCAGGCGCAGGGCCTCCTGGAAGGCCGCGATCGCCGGGGCCGCCTGGCCACGTTGGCGGTGCAGCGCGCCGAGGCGGTGCGCGAACTCGGCGCTGGGCTCCAGCCGCAACGCCCGCCCCAGGCAGGCCACGGCCTCCTCGTGGCGCCCCGCCCGCGCGAGCAGCTGCGCGAGATCGGCCAGGGCGGCGCCGTGGGCCGGGTCCAGCCGCAGCGCCGCACGGTAGGCCTCCTCGCTGTCGCGCAGCCGCCCGAGCAGCATCAACGCCCGGCCCTCGCGGGCGAGCACATGCGCGTTCTCCGGGCTGAGGCGGCCCGCCTGCGCGAAGTGGGTGCTCGCCTCCTGGTAGCGCTGCTCCAGCAGGAAGGTCTCGCCCAGCTTCTCGTGCAGCCGGGGGTTGTCGGGGTCGCGTCGCAGGGCCTGCCCGAGCACGGCGCGGGCCGCCGGCAGCTGGTCGGCCCTGGCCAGGCGGTCGGCCTGCGCCAGCGGGTCGACCCACAGCGGCCCCGCGCTCAGGGCCCACCAGGCCGCAGCGAAGCTGGCCCCCAGCCCGAGGCCGCCAAGCAGCACCCAGCGCAGGGGCACCGGCGCCGCCTGCCGGCCCCGGCGGCGGCCCGGAGCCGGCAGGCGGCTGAGGGGCTGGCGACAGCGGCTGCACCGGGCGATGGCGAGCACGGCCTGGGAGCGCACGCGGTTCTTCGTGGCGCAGGCGGGGCACAGCACCACGAGGGCCACCTCGCCGTCCGATGGGGGAGGCGCCTCCGGCGCGCGGCGGTGGTACCAGCGATCGTAGTCCTCTCGCCGGGTGGGATCGGAGAGCACCTCATAGGCCTCCGTCAGGAGGGCTGCGCGCCCGAGCTCCCCGCCGCGATCGGGGTGCTGGCCCCCCTCGAGCAACAGGGTCCGGTAGGCCTTCTTGATGACGGCCGGGCTGGCCTGCGGGTGGACCTGCAGGATGGCGTAGTAGTCAGGCAGCAGCGGCATGCGGGGCGTAGGGTCGGCCACGTCGTCGTCCTCCAGCACCAGGGGTGGCGGCGCGCCGGGGTCGCGCGCCCGGGCTCGATGGTGCAGGGCTGGACGCTCTGGGGCCACAGTTGGAAGCGACAGGCCTTGTAGGTGGTTGTCGGCTGCCGGGCGGCAAAACCTGAGCCAACCGGGCCCTGCGCGGCGGCGCCGATCCGGTTTGGCCGCCGTGGACCTCCTGCCGGCAACCCGGCCGGGCTAGGCTTGGGCTGACCGCGGCGGCAAGGGCCGCGACAGGGGAGGTGGAGCATGGAGAGCCACGCACGCGCGCTGGGGGCGGGGGTCCGCCTGGGGTGGGAAGGGGGCGGCCGCCGCACGCCCTGGGTCGCCACCTGGGGGCGGCTGAAGGGGCTGTGGCGCGACACGAAGGGCGCGACCTGGCAACCCGGAGGCACGGTGCCGTGCCTGCGCCTGACGGGGCGCCTCGATGGACGGCTCGGGGCCTTGCTCCGCGCCGAGGCCCGGGAGGTCGTTGCGCGCGGCACGCGTCGCTGGCAGCTGGACCTCGGAGGGGTCCTCGCCTGGGACGCGGAGGGCCTCGCCGCCCTCGTGACGGCACTCGACCACAGCGAGCAGGCGGGGGCCTCCCTGGAGCTACGGGCTCCCTCGCCCCCGATCCAGCGGGTGCTGGCACGCACCCAGCTGCATCGCATGTTCGTCATCGTCGACGCGCCCCCGCGCGCCGCCTGACGCGAGGCCCGGCCGCTATGCGTGCGTTGATCGACGTGATGGGGTGTGCGCCGGCCTTCGGCCCCCCGGGCGAGGCCTGCCCACCCGGGCTGCTGCCTCTCGCCGGGCGCCCGCTCGTGGCGGGCCTGGTGGGCTGGCTGGAGGCCCAGGGGGCGGAGGCGATCCAGCTGCTGCTGCGCGAGCGCCCCCATGGCCTCGTCGCCCACTTCGAGGCGCACCCCCCGGCGCGAGCCCGGTTGCAGCATGTGCTGGCAGGCCGCCCGACGGCACCCTGGTGGCGCCACCTCGACGACCCGTCCGTGCTGCTCTGCAGGGGCAGCCTCGTCACGGACGTGGCCCTTGGCCCCTTGCTGGCCACCCACGCGGCTGTGGGCACTCGCCTGACGGTGCTGCTGGCACCTCGCCCGGGGCGGCCGGCCGGCCCCGGCCTGGCCCTCGATGGGGCAGGCCAGGTCCACGTCGCCGCCGACGGCCCCCTCATGGCGGCCGGGGTGGCGCTGGCCGCTCCCCGGCTGCTGGCGGGCCTCGCCGACGAGGCCAGGGCCGTGCCCCCCGACGGGGCGCTGCTGGCGGCCGCCCTGGCCGCAGGCGAGCCCGTCGCCGGGGTGGTGGCGGAGGGGTTCTGGTGTGACGCGAGCCTGCCCGGCGGCTGGGCCGAGGCCCTGGCCGCCGTGCTCGCTGGCCGCGTCGCAGGGTGGTTGCCCGTGGGCGAGGCCCGCGAGCCAGGCATCTGGGTGGCCCCCGGCGCCCACATTGACCCACGCGCCCGGCTCGTGGCGCCCTGCCACGTCGGGGCCGGGGCACGGGTGGGCCCGGACGCCGAGGTCGGGCCGCTCACGAGCGTGGAGGCCGGAGCCGAGGTGGAGCGAGGCGCCCGCATCGCGGCCTGCGGGGTACTCCCGGGGACGCGCATCGGCGCGGGCACGCGGTGGCGCGAGCGCCTCCTGTACCCCCACGGGGCCCTTGCCTGGCGCCTGCCCGACGCGCGGCCCGAACCGAGCGACGATCCCACCCGCCTCGGCGACACCTGGCGGCCCTCGCTCCGAGACCGGGCGCATGTGCTGCTTGATCAGGCCCTGGCCGGCCTGGGGCTGCTGGCCCTGACGCCGCTGCTGGCCGCGATCGCCCTGGCCATCAGGCTCGACTCACCCGGGCCGGCCCTGTTCGTGCAGCTGCGGGCGGGCCAGGACCGGCGCCCCTCCCGACCGGGCCTGCCTCGCGCCGAGGTCTTCCCCTGCTTCAAGTTCCGCACCATGCACCTCGACGCGGAGGCCCGCGTGGAGGCGCTCAGGGCCAGCAACCAGTACGGGGGCGGGGCCTTCTTCAAGCTCGAGGACGACCCGCGTATCACGCGCGTGGGCCGCTGGCTGCGCCACACCAGCCTCGACGAGCTGCCTCAGCTGCTGAACGTGCTGCGCGGCGAGATGCGCCTCGTGGGCAACCGCCCCCTGCCCCTCTACGAGGCGGAGGCGCTCACGGAGGATTGGCAACGCGCACGGTTCCTGGCGCCCGCCGGCATCACGGGCCTGTGGCAAATCAGCGGCCGCAGCGAGCTGTCCGAACGCGAGCGGCTGGCCCTCGACGCCCTGTACGCGGCCACCCGGACGTTCTGGGGTGACGTGACCATCCTGTTGCGCACCGTGCCCGCCCTGCTCGCCCGCCGCGGCGCCCGCTGAAGCCCCCAAGGAGGCCCCGATGACGTCCCACAAGCCGCCCCTCTCCTGGCTGCTCGTCGCCTGGCTGACGCTCCAGGCACCCGCCCAGGCCCAGGCCCGGCCGGCCGCCCCGCTGGCCGAGGTGAGCCTGGAGGACGCCGTGGCGCGCGCCCGGCTTCACAACCCCACCATCCAGGCCGCCCGCATCCGGGTGACGCAGGCCCGGCTGGAGGCCGAGGCCCAGCGCTGGTGGTGGGCCCGGGCGCTGCGAACGCAGCTCAACGTGGGCCTGCCGGGCACCCCGAACGTCGCGCTGACCCCGGAGGGCACGGTGCTGCCAACGGCTGCCGTCGGCGTCCTGCTGAACCTGGGGGATGTGGCCACGGCCCCCGCCGCCACGGCCCGCGCGGACCAGGCCGTGCTGCTCGCCGAGGCCGACTACCGGCGCACGGTGCTGGAGGTCTCGAACCAGATCACCCAGGCCCACGCGGAGTACCAGGCGGCACGCCGCGCCGCGGGCTGGGCCAGGCTCGCCATCACGGCCGCGGAGGCCGACGTGCGCGTGGCGGAGCGCCAGTTCGAACGCGGTCAGGTGGCGTCCAACACGCTGCTGGCGGCCCGGCTCGCCCACGCCCGGGCCCAGGCCGAGGCCGAGACCCAGGCCGGCCAGGCCACAAGGGCCTGGTCCACCCTCGTGACGCTGGTGGCGGACCCGACGCTGGCCGTGGTGCCGCCCCGCACCGCGGCAAGGAGGTAGCCCGTGGCCCCCCCCCTGCCCCAGGCCCCGCTGGGCCTCTTCGAGGCCCACCTCCCGGTGCTGGAGCGCGTGGTCCGCGCCCTCGCGCCAGCATCTCCCGACCAGGCACGCGCCCTCGTGACGCTCGGGGCGCTCGTGCTGCTCCGCGCCACGACAGAGTGGCGACCCGACGCCGGCCTGTCGTTCGCGGCCTACGCGGAGGCCACGCTCGGCAGCGAGCTGCTCCGCCACCTGGACCGGCCCCTGCCCGCGCTGGCCTTGCCCCCGGAGCTGGCGTGCCTTGCCGAGCGGGTGCAGGCCATCGGCGAGGCCGTGGCCCGGCTCGCCCCACGTCCGCTGGCCGCACCGCCGGGCGCCGCGGCCGGGACCCTCGCCGCGGCCCCGCCCGATCCCCTGGCCTGGCCCCCCACCGGCCCGCTGGCGCTGGTGCCGCCGCTCGCGCCGGGGCTCGGCGCGCCGGCCAGCCGGGGCTGGCCCTGGGCCCGCCTGCGCCGCCACCTGCCCGCCGTGCTGGCCCTCGTGGTGGCGACGGAGGTGGGCGTGCTGGCCCACGCCTGGCAGAGCCCCCCCGTCTGGGTGGCGCGGGCGACGCTCGACAGCGGGCTCGGCGCCCAGCGGCTGCTGGGCGGTGGCAGCGACTGGTTCACGCAGGGAACGCTGATCGCCAACGTGATGGAGCTGCTGAAGAGCCGCACGGTGCTGGAGGCCGTCATCGGGACGCTGAAGCTCGAGGAAACACCGGACACGCTGGTGAAGCGGGTCACGGTGACGCGGCTCGGGCAGGCAGGCCTGCTGCGCCTCGAGGCCGAGGCGCCCGACCCCACGGCCGCGGCGGAGCTGGCCAACACGCTCGCCCGCGAGTTCCTCCGCTACTACGCGGCGTCCCAGTCCCTCGATGCCCGCTCCAACCAGGCCTTCTTCGAGGCCCAGACCCGGGCCGCCTCCCGGCGGCTGCGCGAGGCCGAGGACGCGCTCGCGCGCTTCCGACGCGAGCGAATGCCAGAGCTGCAAGCCGCCCTCCCGGGCCGCACGAGCGATCTGCTCGCCCAGCGGGACGAGACGGCCCGCGCCCTCGCTGCGACCACCGCGGCGCTGACCGTCGTGCACGGCGAGCTGGCGGCGATCCGCCGCGACCCGCTGCTGTCTCAGCGCATCGTGAACCAACAGGCGGTCGTGACGGCGGGGGACCGCCTGCGTGACATGGCCACCAACCTGGCGGATGCCCGAACCCTCTACGGTGCCGACAGCCCGGTGGTGAAGGGCCTGCAGGCTCAGCTCGCGCGGGCTCGCAGCCAGCTCGTCACGCGCACGACGGAGGCGGCGGAGCAGAACCCGGCGCTCGCGGAGGCCCGCGCCCGCCAGGTGCAGCTGAGGGCGGACGCGGCCATGCAGCGAGCCCGGCTCGCGAGCCTCGACGCCTCGATCACCCGGCTGCGCCCCCAGGCCCGCCAGGCCAGCCAGGACCACATCCGCCACGAGCAGCTCACCCGCGAGGTGAAGGTGGCCGAGGCGCACTACATGGACCTGCAGACCCGCCTCGGGCAGTCCACGCTGGCAGCCGTGGGGGCCACCAGCGTGCCGGTGTCGGTGGTGGATCCTGCCGTGCCCCCTGCAGAGCCCGAGGGAGGCAAGCTGCCCCTGAAGCTGCTCCTGGGGGCGCTGTTGAGCCTGGCCCTCGGCGGGATGGCCAGCTACATGGCCGCGCTGGCGGGCCCCCGACGTGCGGCGCGTCCCCCCGGCGAGGCCGAGGCGCCGGCCGAGCCCCAGGCCCGAGCGGCCTGAGCCCGTGGCACACGCGCTCAGGATGCGCGCCACCCCAGGGCTCAGCCGCCTGGGGTGGGCGGCGCTGGCCGCCGCGGCCGTGGCCTGCGTCGTGGCCGCCGTGGGCCCGCTGGACCGCGTGGCGATCATCGCGCTTGCCACCGTGCCGGCGGCCGTCGTGGTGGTGCTCCACCCCCTCGTGGGCCTGGCCTGCCTGCTGGCCTACGCCACCGTGCTCGGGCTCCTGATCCGCCTGCTGCCCTCCGGGCAGGCAGGGCCCATCGGCCTCGCCCTCGATGCCCTGCTGCTGCTGATGACGGCGCGCCTCGCCGTGGACCTCCTGCGGCACCGCGACTGGCACCGACTGGCCTCGCCCCTGACGCCCGCCGTGGCGTGCTTCGCCGGCTACACCGCGCTGGAAGTGCTCAACCCGGCAGCCCCCTCCCTGGTCTTCGGGCTCGTGGGGCTCCGCGTGACGGCGCGGGTGCTCGGCTTCTTCCTCGTGCTCTACTACGTGCGCGACCGGCAGGCCATCGGCCGGCTCGCCGGCGCCTGGCTGGCTTTGATGCTGGCCGTGGGCGCCTACGGCATCTTCCAGCACCACCATGGGCTGCTGTGGCAGGAGATGGCCTGGCTCCTGTCTGAGGGCAACGCCCAGACCCACATCCTGGGCGGCCACGTGCGGGTGTTCTCGACGGTGGGCGATGCCGCCACGTTCGGGTTCCTGATGATGGCAGCCACGCTGCAGGTCGTGGCCTGGGCCCCGGCCGCCGCCCCACCCTGGCGCTGGGGCCTGTGGCTGGCGGCGTTGCCCCTGCTCTATGCCATGGCGCTCAGCTACTCACGCGGGCCCGTGGTCGGGCTGATGGCAGGCTTTGGTGCCCTGGTGGTGGCCTCCCGCAGCTGGCGGCTGGCGGCCTGGGCCTCCGCGCTGGCCGGGGTGGGGCTGGTCCTGCTCCTCGCCACGGGCTCCACGCGGCTGGTCGATCGCCTCGCCACGGCGACGGCGCCGGGCCAGGACGCCAGCTTCAACGTGCGCCTGAGCTACGTCACGGCCTACCTGCCGGAGATCGCCCGCCGGCCCTTCGGCTACGGCGTCAACACCTCGGGCGGCGGGGCCCGGAAGCTGGCGGGCGGCGGGCAGGTCCGCGGCTCCGTGGTCGGGGTGCCGACGGACAACTACTACTTCAAGGTCGCGCTCGAGCTGGGCTGGGTGGGCCTCGGGCTCTGGCTGTGGCTTGTGCTGGCCCTGCTCGGGCAGGCCTGGCGGGCCTGCCGGGCGCGCCGAGGCGACGCCGTCGCGCTTGGCCTCGGCGGCACGCTCGTGGCCCTGACCGTGGGCGCGCTCTCGAACGACATCATTGCCCAGAAACCCGTGGCAGAGCTGTTCTGGGTGGCAGCAGGCCTCGTGGCGCTGCTGGCGCGGTCGGCCACCGCGGGGCGTCGCACCGGTGCGACGCCCCGCCCCGCTGGCGCAGCGCCCCTCATCCCCGCTGACGCGGACCTTCTCCCGGGGGGAGAAGGGAGCGGCGGGCTTTCGCCCCCACCGGGTGAAGCCGGAGTCCACCCGGGTGAAGCCGGAGTTCCCGCCCCTCTCCCTCAGGGAGAGGGTGGCCGCAGGCCGGGTGAGGGCCCCCCACAGCACAAGGGACCCCGGGCAGGAGGCGAGGACCGATGAAGATCACGTTGCTGGCCTCGGACGAGGCCACCGCCCCGCTCTACCGCGTGCGGGCGCTGGCGCGCCTGCTGCAGCGGCGCTTCGAGGTGGAGGTGCTGGGCTTCGTGTCCCAGGCAGAGGCGGTCGACCCCGTCGCGCCGCGGGACTTTCC
The DNA here is from genome assembly GCA_035284865.1 of Candidatus Sericytochromatia bacterium. Lineage (GTDB taxonomy): Bacteria > Cyanobacteriota > Sericytochromatia > S15B-MN24 > JAQBPE01 > JAYKHL01. The sequence goes on from JAYKHL010000023.1 coordinate 21,581, forward strand.
TTACCGCGCGATCGTGGCCCGCTGCGGCCGAGGCTTCGCGGCCTCGGCACAGGCCATGCGCGAGGCCATCACGGGTGACCTGGTGTATGCCATGAAGCCCCGCCCAACCTCGTACGGCGTGGCGCTGGCGCACCGCGCCGCCACCGGCTGCCCCGTGGTGGTGGACGTGGACGACTGGGAGCTCTTCATGATCCACCCCTGGAGCCGCTTCACGCTGAAGAACATGGCCTACGCCCTCGGCCGACTGGACGATCCGAACAACTACCTCGCCACCTGGGCCCTGGACCGGCGCGTCCGGGAGGCGGACGGCGTCACGGCCGTCAGCCGCTTTTTCCAGCAGCGCTATGGGGGGCTGCTCGCGCCCCACTACGTCGACACGGCCCTGTTCGACCCGGCGAGGCACGACGGGGCCGCGACGCGGGCCGCGCACGGGCTGGAGGATCAGCGCGTGGTGGTGTTCGCCGGCATCGCCCACCCGGGCAAGGGGGTGGCCGCCATCCTGGAGGCGTTGCGCGCGCTCGGGCCGGGCGCGCCCGCCTGGCGGCTCGTGATCGTGGGGCCCGCCACGCCCTACGCTCGGGCGATCGCCGCGAGCGACGCCCGGGTGGTGCTGGTCGGCACCCAGCCCCCCACCCGTACGCCCGCCTTCCTCGCGATGGCGGACCTCGTGGTGCTGCCCCAGCGCCCGACCCCCGTGGCCGTCGGGCAGATGCCGATGAAGCTCTTCGAGGCGATGGCGATGGGCGTGCCCGTGGTGGCGACGGCGCTGTCAGACATCCCGGAGGTGCTCACGGGCTGCGGGCGGGTGGTGCCCCCCGACGATCCCGGGGCCCTGCGTGGCGCGATCGCCGAGCTGCTCGCGGAGCCCGCGGCCGCGCGGGCGCTGGGGCGACGGGCCCGCGCCCGGGTGGTGGAGCGCCACTCCTGGGAGGTGGGCGCGGCGGTGATCGGCGACTACCTGGCGGCGCGGGTGGGGGGCTAGAGCACCGTTCAAGTCATGAGCGCGCGTGGATGGCGACGGGCTGGCGTCCAGGGGCCAGGAACGACGAGGGAGCGTGCCCGGAGGCACGTGACCGAGGCGTGACGACGTCCCCGGGGGTCAGAACGACCCAGCCGCCGGGCGAACACTTGATTGGTACTCTAGAAGGCCGAGGCCCCCTCGGGCTGGGCAGTGGCCGCCTCGAGGCGTCTGAGCACCCCGCGGGCGAGCGCGCGCCACGCCGCGGGAACTGCCTCGTCGGCGACCAGGCCTTGCACCAGGTCACGCGCCTGCCAGCGGCCCAGCTCCCCGATCGCCCGCAGCAGGGCGGCTTCGACGATGGGCGAGGCCTCCCGCCTCTCCTCCAGCGCCTGCTGCACGGCCTCGCCGGCCTGCTCGCCGCCCAGCCGGCCGAGCCCGTGGGCAGCCAGGGCCCGCAGGGGCTCCGCCGGCTCCGCCAGCGTCAGGGCCAGGCGCCGAGCCAGCCCCGCCTGCGGGACCTCCAGGGCCCGCAGCAGGGCCTGGCACCGCGCGGCGAGGGCCGGGTCCGGGCAGGGGGGCGCGAGACCGGCCTGCCCGGCCGCAGCCAGCCAGCACGTCAGGGCGCCATCGGGGACCTCGATGGGCAGCAACGCCCGCATGGGCCCCCAGGCCGTCTCAGGGCCAAGGAGGCCAGCCGCCTGCACGAGGGCCGTCCGGGTGGTGGCAGGCAGGAAGTCGTCCGGGCCGAGCAGGCCGGCGTCGATGGCGGCCCGCAGGTGGGTGAAGATGGTGGTGTCCTTGAGGCCGCGGATCAGGGCGATCTCAGCCGGCGTCCGGCCCTCCCGCACAAGGTCCAGCGTGTCCTGCACGGTGCGCGAGAGGGCAGCGGAAGCCTCCCCGGGGCTGCCCGGCGACGCCGGCTCACGCGCGAGGGCGGACGGCGCGACAGGCGCGGGCGAGGGCTCGGCCCTCACCCCCGTGGCCTCGGCCAGGGCGGCCAGCAGGCCGTCGCCAAACGCCTCGAGCTTGCGGGCCCCGATGCCCTTCACGCCCCCCAGGGCCTGTTCGGAGCGCGGCCGCAGGCGTGCCACCTCCTTGAGCACGGCGTCGGCAAACACCATGAAGGGTGGCACGCCCCGCACCCGGGCCTCGGCAAGGCGCCAGGCCTTGAGGTGCGCGAAGACCTCGGCGTCATCCCCCCGGCCACCCGCCCCGGCGCTGGCCGCCTCGTCGGCGAGCGGGAGGCCTGCCGCCTCACACGCCGCCGCGAGGGCCTCCAGCAGCACGGCGCCGAACCGCTCGGCGCGACGCTCCCCCACGCCCGCCACGCGGCGCAGGCCGGCGAGCGAGGCGGGCCGGGCCTCCACCAGCGCCCACAGCGCCGTGTCCGGCAGCACGACGTAGGGGGCCACGTCCCAGTCAGCAGCCAGGTCCCGGCGCCAGGCCCTCAGCGCGTCAAAGACGGCCTGGGCCGCCGGGCCCCGCGCCATCGCCCGGTCACGGCCTGCGGCGCCATCTGCGCGCGCCTTGCGGCCCTCGCCCGCCCCCGTCGCGGCCGTGAGGCGAACAACATCGAGCCCCTCGCCCTCCAGCGCCGCGAGCCCCGCCGGCGTCAGCGCGAGCACGCCGTACTCGCCCCGCCGCTCGAGGAGCCCCTGCTCGACGAGCTGCCCGAGCCACACCTTGAGGTCGCCCGGCGCGTGGCGCGCCAGCGTGCCATGCGCCTCCAGGGCATCATGCCGCAGCTCCAGCACCCGCTGCGTGCGCCCGCCGCGCAGCACGTCGACCACGTGCCCCACGCCGAAGCGCTGCCCCGTGGCGGCCACGCCCGCCAGCAGCGCGCGGACGATGGGCGCAGCGTCCGCGTGCTGGCCCTGCTCGCCCAGGCACACGTCACAGGCCTCGCAGGAGGTCGGTGCATGGGCCTGGCCGAAGTAGCCGACCAGCAGCCCGTGGCGACAGGCCACGGTGGTGGCGTAGGCCTCCATCGCCTTCAGCCGGGCGAGGGCCGCCTCCAGGGCGGGGCCGCTGAGGTCCTCGGCCAGGCGCTTGCGCCACTGCATGCCATCGGCGGCCCCGTGCAGCAGCACGCATGTCGCCGGCAGGCCGTCGCGGCCCGCCCGGCCCGCCTCCTGCTGGTAGGCCTCGAGGGCCTTGGGCATGGCCGTGTGCACCACGAAGCGGACGTTCGAGCGGTCGATCCCCATGCCGAAGGCCACCGTCGCCACGATCACGTCGACCTGTTCGCTGGTGAACAGCGCCTGGTTCTGCTGGCGCCTGCCGGCATCGAAGCCCGCGTGGTAGGGCAACGCCCGCACCCCTTGCCGCTGCAAGGCCTCGGCCACGGCCTCGACCTCCTTGCGGGAGTTGCAGTACACGATGCCGGCCTCGCCCGGATGCGCAGCGATCACCTCCCGCACCTGCTCCAGCCCCTTGCCGGCGCGCGGCAAGGCGCGATAGACGAGGTTCGGCCGGTCGAAGTCACCCACCAGCACCTGGGGCGCCTGCAGCCCGAGCGACGTGACGATGTCGCCCCGGACCGCCTCGGTGGCGGTGGCCGTGAAGGCCCGGATGGGCACGCCCGGGAAGTGCTCGCGTAGCAGGCGCAGCCGCCGGTAAGCGGGGCGGAACTCGTGCCCCCACTGGCTGATGCAGTGGGCCTCATCGATGGCGAAGGCCGCCAGCGGCGTGTCGGCGAGCAGCGCCCGCAACCCCGCCGGCATCTCGCCCTCGGCCCCCAGCAACCCCTCGGGGGAGACGTACAGCAGGTCGAGGTCCCCCCCACGGACGCGCGCCCGGATGGCGGCCCGCTCGTCGCCGTCCTGGACGCTGGTGAGGGCAGCAGCCTGGATGCCCATGGCCCCCAGGCCATCCACCTGGTCCTGGATCAGGGCGAGCAGCGGCGAGACCACCACCGTCAACCCCTTCAGCTGGAGCGCGGGCAGCTGGTAGCACAGCGACTTGCCCCCACCCGTGGGCAGGATCACCAGGCCGTCGCGCCCCTGCAGGGCACCGGCCACGGCCTCGTGCTGCAAGGGCCTGAGCTCGGTGAAGCCCCAGTGCTGCCGCAGCAGCTGCAGGGTCAAGGGAGCAGGCTGGTCCAAGGGCTCCTCCTCCGGAGTCGTCCACGCGGCCCCATGGTCCCGTGCAGCCGGGCCCGTGTCCAGAGGCGCCGGCATCCGGCGCCCCCGGGGCCCCTGAACACGAAGCGCTGGCCGAGCACCTTCGGCCGGGGTGCACGTCGCCGGCCGCAGCCGTGCGCCATAGGGTGGGACGTGCCCCCACCAGGAGGAAGCCCGATGGCCCCGCCCGTCTTGTCGATCGTGATCGTCAACTGGAACACCCGCGAGCTGCTGCGCGCCTGCCTCGACAGCGTGGCACGCGCGACCAGCGTCTCGCACGAGGTGTGGGTCGTCGACAACGGCTCGACCGATGGCTCCCCGGAGCTGGTCCGGGACGCCTACCCCGACGTGCACCTGATCGCCAACACCGACAACCGCGGCTTCGCGGCGGCCAACAACCAGGCCCTGCGGCTCGCCCAGGGCGCCTACGTGCTGCTGCTGAACTCCGACACGGTCGTGCACCCGGGCGCCCTCGATGCGATGGTGGCCTTCCTGCACACCCGCCCGGCCGTCGGGGCCGTCGGCTGCAAGCTGCTCAACGCCGATGGCAGCCTCCAGCCCTCGGCCCACAGCTTCTACGCGACGCTCGGCGCGCTGGTGGAGAACCAGCTGGTCGCGGCGGTGTGGCCGTGGCGCCACGCCCACACGCCGTGGCTGCGGCTCTTCGACCACTCGGTGGCGCGGCCCGTGGGCTGGGTCTGCGGCGCCGCCCTGATGGTCCGACGCCCCGCGATGCTTGAGGTCGGGCTCCTCGATGAGGCCTTCTTCATGTACGGCGAGGAGGTGGACTGGCAGCTGCGGCTGCGGCAGGCCGGCTGGCAGGTGTGGTTCATCCCCCACGCGCGGATCACGCACCTCGGCGGCGGCTCCTCGCGCCAGGCCGTGACGGCGATGCGGCGCCAGGAGCGGGCCAGCCGGGCGCGGTTCGTCGCCAAGCACTACCCGCCCCACGCGCGCTGGCTCTACCACGCGCGGGCCCGGCTGGGCGTCGCCTTCTGGCGCACGCTCGGACGCCTGCGCGGCCGCCCGGTGGAGGTCCGCTGAGGTGCTGACGATGTACGGCTGGATCGTGGTGGCGGGGCTGCTGCAGGCCCTGGTGTCCTTGCAGGTGGTGCACCTGCTGCTGCCCCTGGCAGGCGCCCTGCTGGCCCGCCTGCTCCCGCGGCCGGAGGCCCCCGTCGCCCCGCCGCTGCGCCTCGCCGTCCTGATCGCAGCCCACAACGAGGCGCCGGTGCTGGGGGGCGCCCTGGCCTCCCTGGCCCGACAGACACACCCCGCACACGCCTTCGACGTGTTCGTGGTGGCAGACCATTGCTCCGACGCGACGGCCGAGGTGGCGCGTCGCACCGGTGCGACGGTGCTGGAGCGCCGGGGCGGAGGCACGCGCACCAAGGGCGCCGCGCTGCGGGACCTGTGGGCATCCGTGCGACCGCTCGGCCACGCAGGCGTGGTGGTGCTGGACGCCGACAACCACGCCGCTCCCACCCTGCTGGCCGCGCTCTCGGACGCCCTTGCGGCCGGGCATCTCGCCGTCCAGGGGCTGCGCCGGGCCCGGCCGGGCAGCGGCACGGCGGGGCTCGACGCCCTCACCGAGCTGTGCACCCACCGCATCGGGGCCGCAGGGCGGGTCCGCCTGGGCCTGGGCGCCCCCCTGATGGGCAGCGGGATGGCGTTCGAGGCGCGCACCTTCGCGCGCCTGATCGGCGCCGTGGGGACGACGGTGGTCGAGGACTGTGCCTGGCAGGCCGAGCTCGCGCTGCGGGACGTGGCCGTGCACTGGACGGCCACGGCCGTGGTCGAGGACGAGAAGACGCGCACGGCGGCCTCGATGGGCACGCAGCGCACGCGCTGGCTGACGGGGCGGGCGCAGGTGGCCCGTCGCTACACGGGGCCCCTGCTCGCCCGCTTCGCGCGCCGCGGCTCCTGGCTGGCCCTCGACACCGCGCTCGGGTTGCTGGCGCTGCCCCGCAGCGTGCTGGCCCTGGCGGTGGCGGGCTGCGGGGGCGTCTCGCTGCTCCTGCCCGGGCTGCCGGGCTGGTGGCCGATGGGGTGGTGGGGGGGGCTGACGCTGGCCCTCCTTGGCTACGTGGCCGCGGGGCTCCGGCTGGACGGCGGGGCTCCCTCGGACGCCCGCTCCTGGCTGCGCCTGCTGCGCCACGGCCCGGGGTTCGCCTGGCAGATGGCGCGGGCCACCTGGCTGGCGTTCCGCGGCGCTGAGGTGGCCTGGCTGCCGACGCCTCACGGGCCGACCGAGGCCCCTGGAAGGAGACCCTGATGGCCGCAACCACGCCCTCCCTGGCCCCCGGCTCCCGGCTGTGGTGGCGTCGCGCCTGGCGCCACCTGCTCGGGCGGGCCTGGGCCCCCCTGGCCCTGGCTGGCTGTGACGCGCTCGGACCAGGCGCCCGCGTGCGGGGCCGCCCCGTGGTGGAGAACGAGGGGGGCCGCATCGTGATCGGGCGGCGGTTCTGCGTGTGGTCGCACCTGGGGCGGGTGGAGCTGTATGCAGGCCCCGGGGCGACGCTTGCCATCGGCGACGACGTCTTCGTGAACCACGGCACGGTGCTGTCCGCGTCGTGCGGCGTGCGGCTCGGCAACCGCGTGAACATCGCGCCACGCTGCACCCTGCTCGACAACGACTTCCACGGCACGGACGAGCGGGACGCCCCGCCCCGCCAGGCCCCCATCGTGCTTGAGGACGACGTGTGGCTTGGCACGGGCGTGATCGTGCTGCGAGGCGTCACCATCGGCCGAGGCGCGGTGGTGGCCGCCGGCGCCGTGGTCACCCGTGATGTCCCACCTGGCGCGCTGGTCGGCGGGGTGCCGGCACGGGTGCTCCGGCCGCTGAAGGGGCAGGCTCAGGCGCCTTGAGCCCGCGGCCGGCCCTCCACGAGCACGGCCTCGGCGACCCCGGCCTCGCCCCACACCTCGGCGCGCATGCCTGGCCGAAGCTCAGCAAGGAGCGCCCGCCGCCGCTGCCACGCGCCGCGGTCGTCGAGCCAGTTGAAGGACAGCAGCGTGTGCCCGCGCTCGACGGCGAAGGTGCGTTCGGTGCCGTCGTCGGCGCGGAAGCGAAGGCGGCCAAGCGTGAAGCGATCCCCCACCTGAGAGGGCGTCACCGCCACCACCGTGCCCCAGCGTTCCGCAGCCATCGTGGGCGTGGGCACCGAGCCGGTCGCGGGGGCCGCGGCGGCCGCCATCGGGGCGCCCAGCCGGGTCAGCACGGCAACGCCGAGATCGCGGAGGTGGGAGACGTTCACAAAAGGAGATCCCTGGAGCTGCACAGATTTATTAACCAAACCATAATTTATTGATGACAACTATATAACCTGGCGGGCCCAGGGTCAACCCGCCTTCATCTTTGTTTACAAAAGTTTTGACCTCAGCGCGTTGCCGGCGTCGGCAGGTACCAGTGGGTCAGCCGGGCATAGACGTTGAAGATGGGGCGGAAGCCGTTGCCCATGATCTCGGCTTCTGTCACCCAGGCCGTCTGGCCCGTGTACGTGTCGTGAACCTGCAGGCGCAGGGCCCCTGGCTCACCGTCCGACGCGATGGCGAGCAAGAAGTGGGCGCGGGTGTCGCTGGGGTCCCAGGCGAGCCGCAGCGGCACGTCGTAGCCGCTCGCGAGGACGCCTGCGATCTGCGCCAGGGAGCCCGCCGTGTCGCTCACGGTGACCACGCTGTAGCTGGCCCGCGTGATCGGAGCGAGCAGCTCGTTGAGCATCCGGGAGATGCCGATGCCCGCCCCACCGCCCGAGCCACGCGGCACGGCGATGCCGCCATAGCCCTCCAGCCACACGCGCTGCTGCTCCGCCAGGCCCGCGTTCACGCCCGTGGGCGCGACCTCGGTGAGGCGGTACTGCCTGTTGAGCTCCCACGCGTAGCGGGGATCCACCTCGCCGACGGCCGTCATCAGGAGGGCCGGGCCGCAGGCGTCCTCCCACTGTTGCACGAGATCCATCGGATCGCTCATGGTGGACCAGGACAGCACCTGGGCGGCGGCCCTGCCACGCATGTCCGCCGCGTAGGCCGCCACCGCCTCGTCGGGCTCACCCGCGCTGATGGCCTTGAGGATGAAGATCCGCTCCAGGTCGGACCCGGCCGCCGAGAGCCAGCCGTCCAGCGTCGCGCGACGGCCGGCCGGCAAGGTCGGCAGGTAGCCCGTGAGCGCGGCAACCTGCGGCTGGGCCAGGAGGCCCTGCGCCTGCCCGCTGGCGAGCAGCTGCGGGATCGTGAGCGGGGGAGGCGTCACGGTGGGCGCCGGCGTGGGCGCCACCACCGGGGCCGGCGTCGGCGTGGGCGTCGGCGTGGGCGTCGACGGGGTGATCACGGGGGCGACGCTCGGCGCCACGCTGGGCACGATGACGGGGGTGGCCAGCGGCGTGGGCGTCTCCACGGGCGCCGGCGTGGCGGGCCGCGCTGACGCAGCGGGCGTCGCCGGAACGGAGGTCGGGGCCGGGGTCGGCGCGGACGTGACCCGGGGCGACGGGGGCGGCAGCGCGGGGACGGCGGTGACCACCGCCGTCGGCACGGGCTGCGGCACGAAGGGCCCGGGCGTCGGGGTGGCAGGTGCCGCCTGGGGCAGGGCCACGGGGACGGGCGTCGCCAGGGACGCTGGCAGGCTGGGCAGCGGGGCAGGCAGGGGCGGGGCGGCGGTGGAGGCCATCGGCACGGGGGTGGCGCCGGCACGCACGGCCACCAGGACGATCCGGACCGCGACCTGCTTGCGCTCGCGGGGCGCGAGCACCACCCGCTCCACCACGGCCCCGAGCGGCTCGTCCGCCGCATCGAGCACGATCAACCGCAGCTCCCAGCCCCCGGGCGCCAGCGCATCGAAGGAGAACGGCGCAGGCTCAGCCTGCCCCCCCCGGTCGAGGCGACGCACGATCGGAGCGCCGTCGGCCTGGCCGGCGAGCGGCCGGAGTTCGGCCCGCATCGAGGCCCACGTCGGGGACGTCGCCAGCAGCTGGCGCGCGTCGGGGGCGAGCGCAAGCCTGACCTCGAGCGACCCGGCCTCCGCCACCGGCGCGGGAGCGGGGGTGGCGAGCCGCGTCCGGGTGAGTGCCGCACCCGCCAGCAGGGCCGAGGGGCCAGAGCAGCCGCCGAGCAACGCTGCCAGCAGCCCGATCAGGAGGGCCGTCCGTCCGTGTGCCGCTGCTTCCATCCCGGTGGCCCCCCCAGGGGCCACCCCGTGGCCCCGCGCTGCAGACCCTTCCTATTCCCGCCGGGCCAGCCAGGGGTGCGCAATTTAACAGACCCCAAACAAGGGAACAAGGGCCTGACGGTCAAAAATTAACCACTTTTTAACAGCTAATGAGCGGGCGCAGGCCCCGGTGTGCGAAAGTTGTGCCCGGGTACACGTCATATAGGGATCGTCCCGCCCAGTGAGGTCCACTCCGATGTCCGAGCCCACCACCACGCGTCGCCCCATCGGCCTCGGCGCCACCCTTTGGCGGCTGCTCGAGGGCCCAGGCAGCCAGGCCGCGCCCAAGGCCCCGGCGGCCCCGGTGCCCGTGCCCATGTTGCCCGATGGCTTCAAGCGCTCGCGGGCCTTCTCCAACGATCGCTTCGCGACGGTGGCCGGGCTCGCCGGGCTCGCCACGGGCCAGGTGCTCCGGCCGGGCGGCGCGCCTGCCGGGCTCCCGGCGGTTCAGCAGGCCCTCGTCGATATGGGATTCACGATCGCGGACGGCGCCACAGGCTACTACGGCCCCCAGACGACGGCCGCCGTCCGCAACTTCCAGGTCATGGCCGGCCTGACGGCGGATGGGGTGCTCGGGCCGCAGACCATGAAGGCCCTCGACCGCCTGGCCCCTCCCCCCGGCAAGCAGGCCTGGTCGCCAGGCGTGAGCGCAGGCCCCGTGCCCGATCCCAAGGTGGCCCCGGGCAAGCTGGCCCGCGTCGTGGTGAGCATCTCGCAGCACCGCGCGTTCCTGTACGACGCCTCCGGCAAGCTCACGAAGATCTACGGCGTCCGCACGGGCACCGGGAACTGGGCCGACGGCCGCGGCACGGCGACCACCCCCGGGGTCCGGGTGGTGACGGGCATGAACAGCGATCCGCGGGCCATCAGCTCCGCGTTGTGGCCCGAGAGCGAGGGCAAGGCGTTCGGCACGCGCCTGATCGACCTGACACGCGTCGACCCCGTGACGGGCAAGACGATCCCGGGCGAGGGCAACGGCCAGGAGCTGCACGGCACCTACCAGGAGCACACCATCGGCCTCGATGCGTCGCACGGCTGTGTGGGGCTGCGCATCAAGGACGCCGAGGAGCTCTACGCCCGGCTGCGGCCCGGCGACTTTGTGCGGTTCGACGCCTGAGCCGATGGCCCTTGGGACCAGGCGCCACAGCACAGGGGCGGGACCCGATCGGGTTCCGCCCCTGTTCGTCTGGAAGCCTTGAGGTTCGGTACCGACCTCATCGCGGCAGTCCCAGGAGCCCGGCCAGCATCGCCAGCCCTGAACGCCGATCGCAGCGTCGCGCGTCGGTCACATGCTTCGCCCAGCACGCGCCCTCCTCGCAGCTTGCGTTCGGCGCTCAGTTCGTCGCGCTACAAGTTCGCTCCCATCTGCCCGCCGTTGTCAGCCAGCCGCGACCGTGTCCGTCGCCCCACCATCAGGCGTGGTGCCGGGTGAGGGCTCGGGCACGACGCCCGGCTCCGCCGACGGAGCAGGCCTGGGCGGCTCCACGGGCTCGGGCGCAGGCTCCTCGCAGACGTAGTTGTCCCACGTGTTCGTGGTCCGGGTGGGCCGCGTGAAGCGGATGACGGCCCCCGTCTCGGCATCGACGAGGCCGGAGCCGCTCCAGCTGGTGTAGACGTTGGTCTCCTGGCGGGGCTGGCTGAGGCAAGGTGGCTGGACGGTCGGCATCGGCATCGGCCTGGCCGCCACCTCCTGCAGCAGCGTGAACCTGGCCGTCGGAGGGGCGACGGCCACCGCGGTGGAGCCGGTGGTGACCCCAGGCTCCGTCCTGGCCTCCTCCGCCGCGTGCCAGCTCAGCTCCCAGACCAGCTTGCCCACGATCTGCTGGAGGTTCACGCTCCAGCGGGCGCGCCTGGGCACCTCATAGAGCACCTCGGTCTGGTGGTTCTCGTGGTCGTACGCACCCGTCTTGGGTTGCTCGAAGGCGTGGCCGAGGAAGTAGTCGAGCCCGGACTTCTCCTCCTCGCTGGCGAAGGCCTTGTCGGTGATGGCCTTCGTCAGGCTGGTGATGGCCGCCGAGGCATCGACCTGGATGCGCTCGGGCTGCAGGTCGAGCGGGGCCCAGCGCAGGCGCACGAGGGTGGTCTTCTCCGCCGAGACGACGAACTGCAGCATCTCGTTGCGGGCGCTGGAGAGGTACACCAGGCGCCAGCCCTCGCCCGCCTCCAGGGGGCTGCGGCCGATGGGGGCGATCCGGCTGACGGCAAGGTCGGCCAGCACGGGCTGCTCGCCCCAGATCCGGCCATCGCTGCCAAGCGTCGAGCCGGCCTCCGTGAGGCGGGCGTCCGGCGCCCAGTCCTTGACGATCGGGGCGACAATGCCACTCAGGACCTCCGTGAAGCCGCCCTGCGAGCCCTGCGTCTCGGCCTCCTGCACGGAGACGAGGCTCATGCGCTCGCTGCCGCCCCCGAAGCCGAAGTAGTACTGGTAGCCGTAGCCGCCCCAGACGTTGCCGCTGTAGGCGCCGCCCACGCTGGCGGGGCTGCCGCCGGCGTTGCCACCGCCCAGGGCCTTGCCGGCTGGCATCGCCATGTCGGCCGCTGGCGCAGAGGCCGCCATCGGCGCGGCGATGGCCGCCCCCCCCATCGTGGCCCCCTCGGCCATCGCCGCGCCGGCCGGGCCGCCCTGGCCCGACAAAAAGCGGGCGTTGGCGACGGTGAGAGGCCTGAAGGAGATGCCGGCAAGGGGCTCGACGGGCTGGTTGGAGGTGATCCTGCCCGTGACGGGGTCCTTCAGGGGCACCTGGGTGCCCGGGCCCGTGAGCACGGGGCCACCAGGGAAGGGGGTCGCGCAGCCAGCGAGGGCGAGCGCAAGAACCAGGGAGCGGAGCACGGGGTGAGCCACGGGAGCCTCCTGAGGGCGGTGGCGGGAGTTGCCCGCCCACTTGTATACTGCATCTGTATACTAAGAAACGCCACGCCGGCTGTCAAGCCCCTCGCCCCGGGGACATGGCTCGCTGCCCTGCTGGGGCAAGCTGCCCCGGCCGTGGGGCCTGCCCGATCAGTAGCCGAACGCCTCGCCCCCCCGCCGAGGGTCTGAGAAGGCCTCCCAGGACCCGTCCGGGCGACGGAGCAGGCCCTGGGCATCCCCGATGTGGTCGCGGGCCTGGACCTGGTGCCCGAGGCGCACGAGCTCGGTACGCGTCACGGCGTCCAGCCCATGGGGCTCGTGGTACAGCAGGTCCGGCTGGGCCTGGTGGTGCAGCCGGGGCGCGGCGATGGCCCAGTTGAGGGGCAGGCCGAAGTCGACGACGTTGCTGAGCACCTGGGCCACCGTGGTGATGATCGTGGGCCCGCCGGGCGCCCCGAGCACGAAGCTGGCCTGGCCGTCTGCGCCGAGCACGATCGTCGGTGTCATCGAAGAAAGGGGCCGCTTGCCGGGCGCGATGGCGTTCAGGGCCCCCTGCTTGAGCCCGAACTGGTTGGCGCCCCCCACGCGGGTGGTGAAGTCGTCCATCTCGTTGTTGAGCAGCACCCCCGTGCCCGGCACCACCACGCCGCAGCCGTAGTTGCCGTTGAGCGTATAGGTGTTGCTGACGGCCATCCCGGCCGCATCCACCACCGAGAAGTGGGTGGTGTGCTCGGGCTCCGGCAGCCCCGGCCCGCGCCCGGCCTCGGGCGTGGCGCGGTCGTCGCGGATGGTGGCCCGGCGCTTGGCGGCGTAGGCCTCGCTGATCAAGGTGGCGACGGGCAGGCCCTTCACAAAGTCCGGATCCGCCAGCAGGGCGTTGCGATCGGCAAAGGCGCGCCGATCGGCCTCCGTGAGCAGGTGCAGGTGCCGCACGCTGTGCCAGCCGGCGGCCTTCAGGTCGTAGCCCTCGAGGATGTGCAGCAGCTGCGCGAGGGTCACGCCCCCGGAGCTCGGCGGCGGCATCGAGAGGACGCGGCGGCCGCGGTAGGTGAAGGCCAGGGGCTCGCGCCAGCGCGGCTGGTAGGTCGCCAGGTCCTTCAGCGAGAGCGGGCCGCCCTGGCGAGCGGCCTCCCGGGCGATCGCGACGGCCACGGGCCCCTGGTAAAACCCCTTGGGGCCCTCCCGGGCGATGCGCTCCAGGGTGCGGGCCAGGTCCGGCTGCTTCAGCACGTCCCCAGCGCGCGGCGTCAGGTCCTTCGGCAGGAACACGCGGCGCGTCTCGTCGAAGCGCAGCAGCAGGTCCTGGGCCCGGTGGAAGGAGCCGGCGAGGTAGGCGTTGACCACGAAGCCCTCGCGCGCGAGCTTGATCGCGGGCGCCACCAGCGAGGCCCAGGGCTGCTTGCCGTAGCGGGCGTGGGCCGCCGCGAGGCCGGCCACGGTGCCGGGCACGCCGGCCGCGCGCGCCCCGATCTCGCTGTCGCGCGTGGCGTTGCCGGAGGCATCCAGGTACATCCGGGCGTGCGCCCGGGCCGGCGCCGTCTCGCGGTAGTCGAGGGCGGCCGCCCCCTGCCGCGGGTCATGCACCAGCATGAAGCCACCCCCTCCGATGTTGCCGGCCTCGGGGTACACCACGGCGAGGGCGAAGGCCACGGCCACGGCCGCATCGACGGCGTTGCCCCCGGCCTTGAGGACGTCCACGCCGACCTGGCTCGCCACGGCCGACACGCAGGCCACGGCGCCTCTGCGCGCGAGCACCGCGGGGCCCGGGCGCGAGAACGCCCAGGCCCGCTCGTAGGCCAGGCGCGGCGACGGCGAGGCCTTGGGCACGTAGCCGGGCGTGGCCGCCAAGGAGGGCCGGACGGTAGGCAGGCTGGTGGGGGCCGCGCCAGGCATCGTGACGGCGGGCCCCGTGGGCTCCTCATAGCCCGGAGGCTGCGGGCTCGCGGCCCACGCGGCCGGGGTCGCGAGGGCCGCAAGGAGGGCGAGGAGGCAGCGCGTTGTTTGTCTCATCGTTATCATTTCAGCACGGGCGGGACGTCACCGGCTGTGAGGGACGACGGCTTCGAAGCGTGACGATCACCAGGCCGCGGCCGGGACGCGCTTGATCTGCCGGGTCTCGTCATCGGAGATGAGCAGATCGCCATTGGGTGCCACGGCTAGGCCCGAGATGCTTTGAAGGCTCGTGTCGATGGTCTGGCCACCAAAATTGCCCGTCCCTGCTCCCACCGCTGGCGTCAGCCGGCCGGTGACCAGGTCGATCCGGTAAACCTGGTCGTTGTCAGCAACCGCCACCTTCCCGTCGGCGGAAGCCACCATGGATAAGGCCGAGTGGCGGTTGAACTCGAAGGTCGAGTCCTTGAAGCCCAGTGGCAGCCGCCTGGGGGCTTGTCCTGGCATCCAGTGCCACAGAATCCCCTGCGCACTGAGCAGCCAGGCTCCCTTCGGGAGGCTCACCATCCCGTCGCGGCGGTGCGCACTACTCTCGTCTTCAGAGATCTCGTCATCCGGTACGCCGTCAGCCGCCACCTCCGCTTGGTCTGGCACGGGCACCCGCACCAGCTCGACGGGCGGCTCCTGGCCCCGCACCTTCAGCAATCGCAGGTCGACTTCGTCGGTGGTCAACATTACCGCTGAGCCGTCAGCGGCGAGCACCATGTCGAGCCACTGTTGGGAGTTGCTTGAGTGGACGGCCACGGTCTCCAAGCGGCCCCCCACCACACGGCGAATCATCGCCACGTACCTGCCGTCTTCCCCGTAAGCCGTATCAAGCACCCAAACTGGGCCATCCGCAGCCACCCGCAGCGCCACCGGACTTACCAGGAACGCCTCGCGCGCGGGGGCCTCGTATCCCACACCGAACCCCGGGACAGAGGTCACCTTCTTGCCTCCGGCCCACACCTTGAGGTGGAGGTCAACAGCGCCGCCAGGTAGTGTCGGTTCAACGCAGTCCCGTTCTTCCTCGTCTTCGTCAGAGAAACACGGATCCTCCACGAAGCCTGACACGCGGGGAAGGGATCCTATCGTGCGCTGGCCAGCAAAGAGCTCGGCGCGCCCTTCGTTCACGCTCAGAACCACGCCGGCGTCGAGCACGTAGGTCGTCCCGGAGGGGGCCACGGCCACCAACCCCGGCTCGATCAACCCGGTGCGACCGTCCTCGGTGGTGGCGGAAGGCTTTCCCATTCCCTCGAAGACCGGCTGCGCCCTGCCGTCCGGGCCATAGGCCACAAGCACGCTGGGGGTTCCGCCGTAGGCCCACCCCAAGGTCCTGACGTCGCCACCGAACTGCACGGCTCGTTGTCCGTCGAACGCGCGGCGCAGCGCCTCGGGCCAGCTGGCCAACACTTCGGGCCCCCAAACCGTCGGGGGGCCGCCACCCGGGTGATGGAACCGGATGGTGCCCTTTCCATCTCCGCTGACCAGGTTCCCCGCATCATCCATACCGTACTGTCGTGGCTCCACCGGGAAGGTCGCCTCTTCGGGCAGCAACCCTGGCCTGAGCCCCCAGAGTTCAGATCTCACCTTCAGGCCAGCCTCGAAGCTGAGGTTGAGCCTCATCACCCGCAGCAGTCCGTCGGGGGAGACATTGATCGCCTTGAACAACCAGGCTACAGATGTGGCACCCGGTCCCTGGGGTTGCATCGGCGGAGCCTGGTATTCGGGAGCCCCGCCCACGGCCACCACCCGATCCTGCCCGATGACTAAGGCCTGATCGCCACCCAACGGCAGGGCGTCCACGGGGTGCCAGGTTTCTTGGGGAGGACGTTCCCAAAGGACCGTCAGGCGACCGTCCGAACCGATGCGATAGAGCGCGGTGCTGCTCAACACCCATGGAGTGCCGTCAGGGCCCTCTCGCACCCGTTGCAGGCGCCCGAATGCGGCCTCGGTGGCCAGCATGCCCTGGAGCGCCTGGCTAGGCCTCGATAGCGCTGAGCCGACGAGCACGCGCAGGCGACCATCTACTACCTCCCACGTGCGATCGAGCGATGAATCCGTGAGCCACCAACGGCCCTTTGCGGTGCGGTGGGCGTCCCTGAAGCTCAAGTTCACGGCCGAGACCGGCTGACCCTCGCCGAAGTTGGACCAACCAGCCACCAGCATCACCTGCTTGATTTCCTCGTAGAGCCGATCCACCGCCCCTGCCTTGCCGCGCACCGCATCGGGCGCGGCGACGGCTTCCGCCGCTTCCTTGCGTGCCTGCGCACGCAAGGAGTCGACCACCGCAACCACCTCGGTCGCTTCCAGGCGCGCTGGCCCCGCCCCCTGGGCGAGCGCCTCTGCCGTTGCTTCGCGGGCCTGCATCTCCAGCGCCGCAGGCAAGCGCTCCAGCGCCGCCTGTGGGTCCGCCTGTGGGCGCGCGAATCTGCCGATGACGTAGCTCGCCATCACCGAGCTCGCCAGGTCCAGTTCCGTCACGCCCCGCGCCTTGGGCACCAGCGCCGCGGCCTGACCCGCCGTCCCCGCCAGTTGGCACACCGCCACCACTGCCCGGTCCTGAGGTATGGCTGGAAAGACGAATCGGCCTTCTGCGTCCGTCGTCGCCACCAGTGGCGCGCCCGACGTGTCTCGCACGGCTTCTCCGCGGGCGTCGAACAGCCCCACTTGCGCATTCACGATGGCTGTCAGAGCTTCGCCCGGCCCCGTGTTCGTGGTTTGACGCAGTGCATAGCCAGCTCCTCCGCGATCGGAAACGAGACCGCCACCACGGTCGGAGACCAACCCACCGCCGCGATCCGAGAGGATCGTCGCTCCGTTGTTCGATAGCACCGCGCCGCCCTGGTCCGAAATCATCTTGCCGCCGTTTTGCGACACGATTTGCGCGCCGTTGTTCGAGAGGATGGTGGCGGGCAGGCGTACCTGGCCCACGAGCCCGCCGAGCGGTGCAGGTTGCAGTGTGCCTGATGACGCCGCCGTGGACGTGGCCCCTCTCATGGCGTTGCTCTCATCGAGCGCCCCTGACGCGTTCGACGCCGCGCCCTGCCCCACACCACGCCTTCCTGTGCTCTTTGGCGGTGCCACGCTGCTCGCGGCCGTGCAGCCCACCAAAAGGCAGGCGACCAAACTCAAGAGAAAGCGGGGATGGGGGTACACCCGGTCTACATACCCGATTTAATGTCCCGGCCCTGCGGGGCTCTACCAAAACGCTGGGTGCGGCGAACGGCACCCTGTTGGCGACTTCTTGTTGTTCTTGAAGCTTCGGCGTCGGAGGGTCAGGGTGGCAGCGATGGAGGACAGGCAGGCGATCAGGCGCGGGAACGGGGAGGCACATGAGTGCCTATACCACGCCCCGACAAGCCGCTGTGGCCCGCCCCTTACCAGGCCGCGGCGGGCACGCGCTTCACCTGCTGAGCCCGGTCGTCCGTGATGAGGAGGTCGCCGTTGGGAGCCACGGCCAGGCCTGTGACCGCGAGCAAGCTGGTGTCGACGGCTCCGCCGCCCAGGTTGGGCGTGCCCTCGCCCACCACGCGCCGCGCCTCGCCGGTGGCGGGGTCGATGCGGTAGACATGGCGCTCGCTGGCGATCGCCACCTTGCCCTCAGCAGAGGCTGTCATCAAGGCGGGGAGCTCACCCGAGTCCACGCCCGGCATCGGTACGCGATCGGGTCCGACTCGCACGGCCGCCTTGCCGGGCTCCCAGCGCCAGAGCACGCCCTGCACGCGCAGCAGCCACGCACCGCCCGGCAAGGGAACCATGCCATTGCCTCCACAGTCGTCGCAGGCCTCCTCGTAGGGCAGGCGCAACAGCTCGGTAGGAGCCTTGGTGCCCTCGACTCGCAGCAGCTTCACGTGATCCGAGCCCTGGGAAAGCACCGTGGCCGCATCGGCCGGGCCCGGCACCATCGCGACCCAGGGGAAGGGATCCTGGCTCGATTTGACGGCCACCGTCGTGAGTTGCCCATTCGCAAGCTGGCGCACGAACGAAGCATATTGTGCGAAGGGACGTCCAGAACTTATGGTCAGCGTGGAGGTGTCGAGCACCCAAAGGGCCCCGTTGGGCGCCACCGAGAGTGCCATAGGGTCGAGCAGGAAGGCGTCCTTAGCCGGCGCCGTGTATCCCGCACCGAACTGGGCCACCTTTGTAGAATCCGGCGGTGGCCCTGACAAGAGCACGTAAGCAAATGGGTCACCCGGCTGGGACTCAGCCACGGTCCAATCCGGCCAGTCCGGGCCCGCCAACCGTTCAGCGACCCCGTCCCGCACGCCGAGCAGCACACGATGTCTGCTGAGGTGGTGCAATTGATCGAAGACATAGGTGGTGCCCGCCGCGTCCATGGCCACCAGGCTGGGCAGCTGCAGAGCGCTGGGGCCATCTTTGCCAGGGTCATTCTCCTGCGCTGGTTGTCCAAGCGCCTGGCCCCGCACCACCTCTGTGAGCCGCCCGCCAGGCCCGTAGCTCCACAGCAGGCCCGAGATGTACATCCATCCGAAGGACCGGACATCCCCACCGAAACGCGTGTTGGCCGTGTCCAGGCCCTCACCAAAGGTGAGTGGCCAGCCCGTCACGTCGAAGCGGGCCACCTCGGCACCTTCCGGCGAGTAAAAGACGAGTTCACCCTTCCCGGTGTACATGACCAGGTTGCCCGCATCGTCGAAGCCGTGCCATTCAGGTTCCGACGGGGTAGACAAGCGCACCGGCGGCCGTTGCGGCGACAGCTCCCACAACGCGATCTCCTCGTGATCGGGGTTCAACGCACCAGGTTTGTAGAATGGCTGGGTGGTGACGACGCGCAACCGTCCCGTCGGTCGCCGGTCGGCGAACCAGACCTTGGGAGGGTCGCCCTCGCTCGAGGTTGGCAGGGGGTACTCAGGTGCCCCTCCGACCGACCAGGTCCTCGTTTTTCCGATGATCACGGCCTGGTCTCCACCTAGCGGAAAGAAGTCCACAACGGCCCGCGCGTCTTCATCGGCAGCGGAGTCACCGGGCAGGGCGCTTGGCTTGCGCCAGAGCATCTTCAGGCGACCATCCGCCTCGATCCGACAGAGATAGTCGTCGTGCAGCAACCAGGGCAGGCCGTCTGGCCCCTCCCGGACGGATTGTAGCATCCACCCCAGGCTGGTCGTCGGAGCTGGGTCCCCATCTTGCGGGGGAGCCGTTGCCTCGATTGCGTTGCCCGCTACGACGCGCAAGCGGCCATCCACAACCTCTAACAGTCGCTCGGGTTCCATCAGCCACCAACCCCCGGCGCGCGTCCGTGTCACGCGCGCAAGGTATAGGCTGGCGGTCAGGGCAAGCTGGCCCTCTCCAAAGTTGGATTGGCCTGCGATCACCATCGCGCGCCGGACGGCCTCGTATAATGCGTCCACCCCGGTCGCTGATGCGCGCAGCGCCGTCACCGTCGCCACGGCCGCTGCAGCCTCCAGCCGCGCAGGCCCGCCCCCCGTCGCCAGCGCCGCCGCCGTTGCCGCCCGCGCCTGGGCCTCCAGCCCGGCCGGCAGCCGCTCCAGCGCCGCCTGCGGGTCCGCCTGCGGCCGGGCGAACTTGCTGATCACGTAGCTCGCCATCACCGAGCTCGCCAGATCCAGGTCCGCCTGCCCCCGAGCCCTCGGCACCAGCGCCGCCGCCTGCCCCGCCGTGCCTGCCAGCTGGCACACCGCCACCAGCGCCCGGTCCGTCGGCGCCGTCGGGAAGGCGTAGCGCCCCTCCGCGTCCGTCGTCGTCACCAGGGGCGCCCCCGAGGCGTCCCGAAACGCCTCGCCCCGCGCGTCGAACAGCCCCACCTGCGCGTTCGCGATCGCCACCAGATCCCCGCCCGGCCCCCTGCCAAGCGCCTGTCGCAGCGCGTACGCCCCGTCGCCAGTCGACACCCCGCCCCCGCTGGAGACGGCGCCGGACCCGTTGTTGGACACCACGCCGCCACCCTGGTCCGAAAGGAGCGTCGCCCCGTGGTTCGCCAGCAAAGAGCCACCCTGGTCCGAGACCAGCCCCCCGCCGCGGCCGGAGACGATGCGGCCGCCGTTGTTGGACAGGAGGCTCGCGGGCAGCTGCACCCGGCCCACCAGCGCGCCGCGCGGGGCAGCCAGCGGGTCCTCCGGCGAGAGGGGGCCGGCGGGCGAGGCCGCGGTGGGTGGCCCGGCCAGGGCGCCCGCGGCTGGTGGCACCGAGGCCTTGGAACCCGCCCCGCGCACGGGAGCCCGCCCCCCCCGTGGCCCTCGGCGGCGCCAAGCTGCTCGCCCCCGTGCAGCCCACCAGCAGGCAGGCGACCAGGCTCAGGAGGATGCGCGGGCGGGGGGGCACCCTGCCCTCATACCCGACGGCCCAGCGCGGCCCGCCCTCAGGCCCCCGTCCCTGATTCCGCGATGGCTGCCAAGCGAGGCAACCGGCCTGGGCGTGCTCGACGCCGGAAAACGCGCTCCCCTCTCCCCGGGTACCGGGGAGAGGGGAGCCATGTCGCTTTCACCCAACGGGTGTGGCCACATCCGCACGGGGT
>JAYKHL010000024.1:0-3027 GCA_035284865.1 Candidatus Sericytochromatia bacterium
TGGGAGATCGTGCTGAGGATGCGACCGCTTCTGAGGCTAATCGCATCCCGTTCGCGCTGGCGCTGTGGGGGTATGGACGCGACGTGCCCGTGCCACCAGGTCGGGGCTGGCGCCTGTTGGGCAGCCCGGAGGAGGTGCTGACGTTGTGACGACCGAGCCCTTGCCTCCGGTGAAACCGGCCTGGGCCGATGCGCCAGACGGGCGCCGGCTGACCACCGTAGTGACACCGTGCTACAACGAGGAAGGCAACGTCGAGGAGCTTTATCGGCGCGTCAAGGCGCTGTTCGCAGGTTTGCCTTAGTACCGGTTGGAGCTGCTCTTCATTGCTAAGTCCTCGGTCGCTCTAACGCTGGAACACCTGCGCTGCCCCCTGGTGGTGGAAAAGGAGCGCATCCACTTCGAGCCGGAGCAGGCGACGTTGGCCTTGGTGGTGCCTCGCAACGAGGAGCTGACGATCCGAAACCGTCGGAGGGCGTCCGCGCGCGAGCGTCGGACCGTCACGCTGGCTTGGTGGGCTCGGAGCGCTTCTCGGGGCCGGCCGGCCGTGACGGTGGTCCCGCAAACGCGAAGTTCTTGTGTCCCCAGAAGTTCCATCCTACGGTTAGCATCGTCCATACTGCTCCTGCGACGTACGGCGCGCTCGCCACCTCCCCCGTCAGCCATTCGCACCCCCAGACCAGCAGTGGCAGCGCCATCAGCCCCAAGAGCATGGAGCTACCGTACACCGCCACACAGCGCCACCACTCCCTTAGCCAGTTGCCCTGTGTTTTGAACACGAACAGCTTGTGGTTCACGAAGGAGACGGTGATGGCAACGATGCTGCCGAGCAGGCTCGCCACCATATAGCCGGCCGCCAGGCGTGGCATCAACAGGGCCGTAAGGCCCGCATAGACGGCATATCCGAACACCGTGTTGAAGCCGCCCACGAGCACGTAGCGGGGCAGGGAGCCCGGTGGAAGCGCCGTGCGAAGGCGGGTGCGCCACGGCGGCAGGGGCGCAGGAGTCTCCGGCATGGTCTGGATGCACCTCGCCTGCGGGCTGGGTTTGGGCCAATGGAGTTCATCGTAACGTGTCGCCTCGCGTGGCGGTAGCATCGTGGCCTGGGCGAGCGCGGACGATTGGGTTATCGTTTGTGGTGCGGCGCTTGGCCTCAAGCGCCTTTCCTTACGCTCCGAATTCAAATGCGGGTGCCGCGCTGCCCGGTGGCATCGGGGGCCGGGGTGGTCGACAGAGTCCGGTTGGGCGTCGCTAACGGGAAACACACTTGCGCATCGGCGTCATGAAGGCCATCGATCACCACCTCGGGCGCGCCCTGTGCGCCGCCTTGAGCGTGGTGGTGCGGGCTCGTTCCGCGTCGCTGCCGCTTCCCGGGGAGCCGAGCGTGCAGAACGTCGCCGTGGTCAAGTTCTGGGGCATGGGCTCCCTGGTGCTGCTCACACCGGCCATCGCTGCGCTCAAGGGGCGTCACCCCCACGCGCGCCTCTTCGTGGTGACGCAGGCGGCCAACCGCGAGGTCGTCGGGCTGCTGCCCGGCGTCGACGGGGTGCTCACGCTGGAGGTCGGGCGCGGGCCCCTGGCCTTCCTCGCCTCGCTCGCGCGCCTCGTGCGGGACGTCCGGCGCGCGGCCTTCGACGTCTGGCTCGACGCGGAGTTCCTGACGCGCTTCAGCGCGCTGCTCACGGCCGTCTCGGGGGCCCGGCTGCGGGTGGGCTTCCACGTGCCGGAGGTGGCCCGGGGGCGGTTCCACCACGTCCGCATGCCCTTCAATGGCCACCGGCACATGGTCGACAACTTCCTGTCGCTCGTCACCGGGGAGCTGACGCCACCTGCCGCGCCCGCGCCGCTTGCCGTGCTCGCCCCCGATGCCGCGGCGCGCACCGCCCTGACGGAGCGGCTCGCGGCCCTGGGTGTCGGCCCGGACGAGCCGCTTGTGGTGCTCAACCCGAACGCCGGGGAGCTGGCCCTGGAGCGGCGCTGGCCGGTGGAGCGCTTCGGCCTGCTGGCGGGGGCCTTGCTGGAGCGCTGGCCCGGGCGGGTGGTGTTCGTGGGCGCCCCGGCCGAGCGCGCCCACGTGGCGCGTGCCCTGGCGGCGGCCCCGCGGGACGCGCGGGTGGTGGACCTCTCGGGTCAGACCGACCTCGGCACGCTCGTGGCGCTCTTCGCCCGCGCCCGTCTGCTGGTCAGCAACGACACCGGGCCGCTGCACCTCGCCTGCGCCGTCGGCACGCCCACCGTCTCGATCTTCGGGCCGGAGACGCCCGTGCTCTTCGGGCCGCGCGGCCCGCGCCACCGCATCGTCTACCGGGCCCTCGCCTGCAGCCCCTGCCTGAACGTCCACAACGGCCGCACCGTGCGCTGCCCCCACGCCGTCACCCACTGCGTCGAGGGCCTGCCCGTCGAGGCCGTGCTCGCGGCGGTGGAGGACGCCCTGCGCGATGCCCCGGCGGCGCTGCCCGGGGTGGTAGGATGAGGGCGGGAGGCACCCCATGATCGAGAGCAGGGTTCCCGCCGCCGCGCGCCCCGTCCTGGTGACGGGCGGGGCCGGCTTCATCGGCAGCCACCTCGTGGACGCCCTGCGGGCCGCGGGCGAGGCCGTGGTGGTGCTCGACGACTTCAACGACTTCTACGACCCCGCCCTCAAGCGGGCGAACGTGGCGCCCCACCTGGGCACCCCCGGCTTCACCCTCGTCGAGGGCGACCTCCGCGACCCGGCCGTGATCGCCCGCTGCTTCGAGGCCCAGGCCCCGGACCGCGTGGTCCACCTGGCGGCCCGGGCCGGCGTGCGGCCGAGCCTGGAGGCGCCGCTGCTCTACCAGGAGGTCAACGTCACGGCCACGCTGCACCTGCTGGAGGCCTGCCGGCGCCACGGCGTGCGCAAGCTGGTGTTCGGCAGCAGCTCCAGCGTGTACGGCGAGAACGCCAAGGTGCCCTTCTCCGAGGCCGACCCCATCCCGGGGCCCATCAGCCCGTACGCCGCCACCAAGGCCGCGGGCGAGCTGCTGTGCCACACCTACAGCCACCTCTACG
>JAYKHL010000025.1:0-4317 GCA_035284865.1 Candidatus Sericytochromatia bacterium
AGGATCAAACTCTCCAAGAAATATTCTCGGCGAGTCAGCTCGACCTCGCGGTCAAGACTAGCTCTTCTTTGCTCTCTTCTTGAATCGACAAGAGCTTGGTGCGTTCGCTTGGCTATTCAGTTGTCAAGGTCCTGACTGCACGCCAGGCACCCAACGGCTCCGCGGGATACCCCGGCGAAAACCAATCTCCATAACTTTCTGACGACTGTATCGCAAGGAGCAATCAAGCACTGAATGCTCAACACGAGGTCCCGGAAAGGGGAGCGGTCGGTGCGCTGCGGGTTCCGGAGAACGGTGCACCCGCGGCGTGTTTTCTGATAGTACCCAAGAACTGCCTGGCGCGCAAGCCCCTGATCTGAGAAATGGACAAAAAACCCCCGCGCGCAGCGTCACCCCTGGTCTGAAATCCGCGTGAGGGCCGGCACGAGCCCGCATCGAAGGGGGCCTCGTGGTAAAATTGGCTCGGTCGGAGCAAGCCGGTTCACCGTCTGCCCCAGCGTTCAACCGATGCCCGCGTGCAGCGGAGCAGCGACACATCCAGAGGAGTTCAGCCCTGCCATGGCGATTCTCGACATCCGGACAATCGGAGATCCCGTCCTGCGTGAAGTGGCTGAACCCGTCCGCAAGGTCAACGCGGAAGTCAAGCAACTCATCGCGGACATGTTCGAGACCATGTACGCGGCCGAGGGCGTTGGCCTGGCTGCGCCCCAGGTGGGCGTTGGCAAGCGTCTCTTCGTCATTGACGTGGGAGACGGCGAGCCCTTCGCGCTGGTGAACCCTGTCCTGGCCAGGGGGTGGAAAGAGGTCGAGGACCAGGAAGGCTGCCTCAGCGTGCCCGGGGTTTACATGAAAGTGACGCGGTTCGAACGCGTGCTGTTCAAGGGGCGTGATGAGAAGGGGCGGGCTGTGGAAGTCGAGGCCACTGGCTTGCTCGCCAGGGCTCTCCAGCACGAACTGGATCACCTCGACGGCAAGATCTTCGTCGACCTCGTTGAGGATAAGATGGCCGTCAACGCGGAGCTTGCGGAGTTGAAGAAGCGCCTGCCGGAGGGCGCGCGGGTGACCCCGAAGGCGCCACAACCCGAAGAGGTCGGAGCCGGTGCGTAAGCCCTTCGTCATCGGGGTCGCAGGGGGGTCCGGTTCCGGCAAGACCACCGTCGCCCGCAACATCCTGCAGCGCACGGGGCCACGCCACGTGGCACACCTCCTGCACGATCACTACTACCATGACCTGGCCCACCTGACGCTGGAGGAGCGCGCCAGGGTGAACTTCGACCACCCGGACTCCCTCGACAACGAGTTGTTCCGGGAACACCTGCAGGCCCTGATCGACCAGCAGCCTGTCGCGTGCCCCGTGTACGATTTCAAGACGCATCGACGCACGGGAGAGACGACCCAGATCGACCCACGCCCGGTGGTGCTCGTTGAAGGCATCCTCATCCTGGCGGACCCGGCCTTGCGAGCGCTGATGGACCTGCGCATCTTCGTCGACACCGACGCGGACCTTCGCGTCCTGCGTCGCCTCCAGCGGGACGTGGCCGAGCGCGGTCGGACCTTGGAATCCGTGATGGACCAGTACCTCCAGAGCGTGCGTCCCATGCATAACGAGTTCGTCGCGCCAAGCAAGAAACACGCCAACATCGTGCTGCCAGAGGGGGGCATGAACCAGATGGCGGTCGACGTGCTCATCGCCAAGGTGGACTCCATCCTCAAGCGTCACACCGCGCCGCTCTCAGGCGGCCCGAGCACCTGAAGAGAACCCGCCTTGCCACCCCGGATCCTGTTCATGGGCACCCCGGCCTTCGCCGTCCCCACCCTGGAAGCGATTCACGCGGCCGGGTGGCCGGTCGTGGCGGCCATCTGCCAGCCGGACAAGCCCGTGGGGCGCGGACAAGCCCTGACCCCCCCGGCGGTGAAGGTGGCGGCGGAGCGCCTCGACATCCCCGTGCTGCAACCAGCCAAGCTACGTGGCGATGCCGCAACCTTCGAGGCTGTGCGGGATCTCCAGCCTGACGTGGCGGTGGTGATCGCCTACGGGAAACTGTTGCCAGCCTCCTGGCTGACGCTCCCTCCACGCGGCTGCGTGAACCTCCATGGCTCCCTGTTGCCGCGCTATCGCGGCGCCGCTCCCATCCAGTGGGCCCTGATCCGAGGCGAGACGGAAACCGGCGTGACGCTCATGCAGATGGATGCAGGCATGGACACGGGTGCGATGCTGGCGCGCGTCACGTGCCCCATCACGCCCGAGGATGACGCCCTCAGCCTGGCAGCCAGGCTCTCCCACCTGAGCGCCGAGTTGCTCGTCCAGGAACTGCCGCGGTGGCTGGAGGGTGCGCTCACCCCGGAACCCCAGGACGACGCCCAGGCAACCCTTGCCCCCCTGCTCCACAAGGAAACAGGGGCCATCGATTGGCGCCTGCCTGCGACCGCGATCGTCAACCTGGCACGAGGGGTCCAGCCCTGGCCGGGTGCGACGGCCAGGTTGCTCGGGCAGCCCCTCAAGCTCCGCCACCTGCGCCAGCGGCCGGAGCCAGCCAGGGAAGAGCCCGGCACCGTGGTGGCCCTGACCCCCACCGGATGGCTGGTCGCCACGGGCGACGGCACCGTCGAGGTGGGAGAGGTTCAACTGCCCGGCAAGCCGATGCGGCCTGCTGCTGATGTGGCCCGGGGCTGGCGCGAGCTGGCCATCGGGAAGGTCTTCGCCCCGTGCCCCGTGGTGGAGCATCCGGCCCGTGCGTGAGGCCAGGCGCTCGAGAGGCGCTCGGCTGCGGCTGGAGGCGCGTGGCTTCGCCCTCCAGCGGCTCATCGAGGTGGAGGCAGGCGGCAGCTACGCCAACCTGGCGCTGAAAGGGCTCGACGCGCTGCCTGCCCAGGAGCGCGGGCTCGCCACCGAGCTCGTGAGCGGTGTGACCCGTCGACGCGGCACGCTCGACTGGTACCTGGCCAGGATGCTGAAGGGTGAGCTCGCCGACCTCACACCCGCGATCAGAAACGTGCTGCGTCTCGGTGCCTACCAGCTGCTCTACCTGTCCCGCATCCCTGCCTCCGCTGCGGTGGACGAGGCCGTCAAGCTTGCCCACCGCCACGGCCACGCTGGCGTCGCCCGCCTCGTCAACGCGGTGCTGCGTGGCTTGATGCGCCAGCGCGACGCCCTCGACGCCGGGCTGCCTGACCCGAAGGTGGACCCCGTCGGCGCGTTGGAGGTTCGCTGCTCCCTGCCGCGCTGGCTCGCGGACCGGTGGCACGCCGACTACGGCGCGGCGGCCACGGTGCTTGGAGAATGGAGCGTCAAGCCGGCGTCGATGGCGTTGCGGGTCAACACCACCCGCACCACCCGCGACGCCCTGTTGAGGGCCCTCGAGGAAGCGGGCATCCCGGCAGAGGCGAGCCCCGTCGCGCCAGAAGGGGTACGCCTCGGGGAGCCGAGGGAGCCCGTTCGGCTGCCGGGCTGGGAGCAGGGGTGGTTCTACGTGCAGGACGAGGCCGCGATGCTCGTTGCCCACGTCGTGGCCCCCGTGCGCGGGGAGTGCATCCTGGACCTGGGCGCGGCCCCCGGGGGCAAGACCACCCACCTGGCCGCCCTGATGGCGGGCCAGGGCCAGGTTTGGGCCGTCGATCGCTCCGCCGCGCGCCTCCAGCTGCTGGAGGCGAACCAGGCCCGGCTGGGGCTGACCGGCATCCACCCCCACGTGGGCGACGCGACGGTGCTACAAGGCCTCCCTGTGGCCGACCGCATCTTGCTGGATGCCCCTTGCTCAGGCCTGGGCGTGCTGCCGCGCAAGCCAGACCTCCGCTGGCGGCAGACGCCCGCGGGCATCGCGGAGCTGGCGGTGCTGCAGGGCCAGCTGCTGGACGCCAGCGCCACGCGTCTGAAACCGGGAGGACGGCTGGTATACAGCACCTGCACGATGAGCCGCGTCGAGAACCAGGAGGTCATCAAGGCGTTCCTGGCCCGCCACCCGGCGTTCGAGCCGGTCGACTTCCGCGACTTCCTGCCCGAGGCCTGGCGAGGAGACACGGAGGCCGGAGGGTCGATGCTCCAGCTCCGCCCGGACCGCCATGGCGTCGATGGCTTCTTCATCGCGGCGGTGCAGCGGGGTATGATGACGGGGGAGGGACACGCGTGAAGCACCTGATCGGACACACGAAGGACGAGCTGCGTGCGCTCTCTGAGGACCTCGGACAGCCCGCCTACAGGGGAGACCAGCTCGCCAAGTGGCTCTACGAAAAGGGCGCTCGCGACCTTGAGGCGATGTCCGACCTGCCCAAGGCCTTCCGGGAGGGGCTGGCGGCGGCCGGGTGGCAGGTGCCAGCCCT
>JAYKHL010000026.1:0-4767 GCA_035284865.1 Candidatus Sericytochromatia bacterium
CAGCCGACGCACCACGAGCGCGAGGGTGGGATCGAGATCCGGGCAGCGGATGGTCAGGGGCACCACGGGGGCGGTCAGGTGGGCCTGAAGCACCTCGACCGGGCGGGCGCCGACGAAGGGTGGCTGGCCCGTGAGCAGCTCGTAGGCGACGGCGCCCAGCGCGTAGAGATCCGCCCGGCGATCGACGGGCCCCCGCTTGATCACCTCGGGGGCCAGGTACCACAGCGTGCCGGTGATGGGCCCCCCTGCGCGGCCCGCCAGCTCCGAGAGGCCAAAATCCGTGAGCTTGAGCTGGCCGTCGGCCGTGAGCCGCATGTTGGCAGGCTTGAGGTCCCGGTGCACGTAGCCCTGGGCGTGCAGCGCCCCGAGGGCGGAGAGCAGCTGCCCCATCAGCTCCCGCACCCGGGCGGGAGGCAGGGGGCCCTGTCCCTCGAGCCCGGGGCCCCCCACGAGCTCCATCGTGAAGTAGGGGCGGTCGTCCAGCAGCTTGCCGAACGCCAGCCCCTCGCAGCAGTGGGGGTGACGAACCAGCTGCATCAGCCGGAACTCGCCGCGGAAGCGCAGCAGCGCGGCCTCCCTGCCTTCGGCGGGCAGGGTCGGGACCTTCATGGCCACGTCCTGGTCCGTCTCCCGGTCGTGGACCTGCCAGACGTGGCCCGAGGCGCCCCCACCGAGGGGCTGGACCATCGCATAGCGCGGCGGAAGAGGGAGGGACATCTGCGAAAGCGTGGCGACCTGTATCATGGTCATCATATCGCCTTTTGGGCCCGACACGGGCAAGCAGGCCTTCGGGGCCTCGCAGCGGGCTCCGGATGCGGCGGTCACTGGCGTGGGGCCGGGGTATGAGACACGCCGAGGGAGGAGGGGCCATGACCGCCGCTAACGCCGTGCGCCGGACCTTGCTGGCCGCCAGCCTGCTGGCCCTGGCAGGTGTGGGGCCTGGCAGCCCGGCTCGGGCGGAGGCCCAGGAGCCTGCCGAGGCCCTCCGGCGGCTCCTGGCCCGGGAGTGGGCGTGGAGCCTGGCGCAGGATCCGCCCCTGGCCTCAGCGCTCGGGGTTCGGCGCTGGAACGACCGCTGGCCGGACCAGACGCCGACGGCCCGGGCCGCCCGCCTGGTCCACCAGCGCCGCGTGCTGCAGGCGCTCGATGCGTTCCCGGTGGCCCGGCTGCCAGCCGAGGCCCGCCTCGACCACGCGCTGTTCCGGCGCGCGGTCACGGACTGGCTGGCAGGCCAGGCCGTCGGCGAGGACCTGCTGGCCGTCACGCCGCTCGTGGGGCCACAGCTCGACCACATGCTGGTCGAGCTGCTGCGCTTCGAGTCAGAACGTGATCACCTCGACTGGCTCGCACGCCTGGTGAGCTTCCCGGCTCACGTGGAGGGGGCCGTCACGCGGCTGGAGCTCGGCCGACAGCGGGGGCTCGTGCTGGAGCGGGGCCTCGCCCGGCAGGTCGAGGCCCAGCTGGCCCGCGCCGCGGCCACACCCGCGGAGGCCAGCCCCTTCCTCGCCCCGCTGCGACGGCTGCCTGCCGACATGTCGCCGGCGCGTCAGGCGGCGCTGCGAGCCGAGGGGCTGGCGGCCGTGCGCGACGGTGTGCGGCCCGCACTGGAAAGGCTGCTGGCCTACTGGCGGGGGACCTACATGCCGGCCACGCCGACGCGGGCCGGGCTTGGCGCCGTGAAGGGGGGGGCAGCCCTGTACCGGCATCGGCTGCGGGTCCACACCACCCTGGCGAGCCCGCCGAGCGTGCTGCATGCGCGGGCGCTCGCCGAGGTCGCTCGGCTGCGGCGAGAGATGGATGGTGTGAGGCGGGCCGTGGGCTTCCGGGGGGCGCTGCCCGCGTTCTTCAAGGCGCTCGGTGAGGATCCGAGGTTCCGCTACCCGACGCGACAGCGGGCCCTGGCCGAGCACGAGCTGCTGGTCCGCGCGCTCGAGCGCCAGGTCAGCCGGCTGTTCCGAGCTGGCGGCGTGGCGCCCTGCCAGGTGCTGCCCGTGCCGGACGTGCTCGGCCCCGGCGCCCCGGCCGCTTACTACCTTCCGGCTGCGCTGGACGGCTCTCGAGGGGGCACCTTCTTCGTGAACCTCTTCGATCTTGCGCGTCGGCCCACGTACGAGATGGTGCCCACGGCCTTGCATGAGGCGGTGCCCGGGCACCACCTGCAGCTCTCTCGCCAGCTTGCCCGCACCGACTGGCCTGCGTTCCGGCGCCACGCGCGCCCCACGGCCTTCGTGGAGGGGTGGGGGCTGTATGCCGAGTCTCTCGGGGAGCCCCTCGGGCTGTACCGCAACCCGTACGCACGCTTCGGTCAGCTCAACATGGCGATGCGGCGGGCCCTGCGGGTGGTGCTCGACACGGGCCTGCACGCCGGTGGCTGGGATCGGGAGCAGGCCACCGCCTTCTATGCCGCCCATGCCGCCCGCCCCCGGGCCGTGATCGCCGAGGAGGTGGAGCGCTTCCTCGCGGATCCCGGGCAGGCCACGGCCTACAAGGTGGGCGAGTGGCAGCTGCTGGCGCTGCGGGAACGGGCCCGCGAGGTGCTGGGGGCCCGGTTCGACCTGCGAGACTTCCACGAGGCCGTGCTGCGGGACGGCGCAGTGCCCCTCGACGTGCTGGAGGCCCGCCTCGAGGCGTGGCTCGCTGGCCGTGCGCGGGTACGAGAGGCGTGGCGGCCCGGCCGCCAGGAGGGATCATGAGCCGCACCTTGCGCTGGAATGGCGTACCCGGGGCCCTGGCCGTGACCGGCCTGCTGGCCCTGGGCCTGACGTGGGGCCTCCGGCCCGCGGAGCCGGGCTCAGGCGGGCTGGCCCGGGGCGCGCCGGCCCCCCCGCTGGTGGGCAAGACCCTGGCGGGGCCTGCCTTCGACCTCGCCGCGTTGCGGGACAAGCGGGCGGCGCTGGTGGTGTTCTGGGCCTCGTGGTGAGGGGGCTGTCGTGCGGAGGCTCCGCACGTCGAGGCGCTGCACCGCGCCTACCAGGGACGCCCGCTCACGGTGGTCGGCGTGAACCTGCAGGACACGCCCGAGGGGCGTGACGCCGTGATCCGGGGGGCGGGCCTGAGTTACCCGCAGGTGCTCGACGAGGGTGGCGCCCTCGCCCGAGCCTATGGCGTGAGGGCGCTGCCGACGGTGGTGCTGCTCGACCGTGCGGGCGTCGTGCGGCAGGTGGGTCACCGCCTGCCGGAGCGGGCCCTGCTGGAACGGGTGGTCGGTGGGGGACCGTCGTGAACCTCCCCCGCCACGGGCAGGAGCACAGGATGACCGACCAGGCCAAGCGGGAGAAGACCTCGCGTGATCGCATCCGCTGCCTGCTGCTCCTCTGGACGCTGGAGGCCGGCGTCATCGCGCGCACCACGCTGCGGGAGCGGGCCCTCGCCGAGCTGTCCTACCGCTGGGAGACGCTGACGCCGGCCGAGCGCACGGCGTTCAACAACCACCTCAGCCGGGACCTGAGGGCGCTGCTGGACTCTGGGCTGCTCGAGGCCGTGCACGTGAGCGCCAGCGGGGTGATCGAGCGCTTCGACGAGGGCTCGGATCAGCGCATGCGCAGCCAGGTCTACTACAGGCCGACGCTGCAGCCGGACTTCGTGGTCGCCAGCCCCGGAGGCCCCGTGCTCGATCCCCGGGGGCCTGACATCGCTCGCTGGGCGCGGGGCGAGCAGCGGGGCGGGGAGGCCGGGGTGCGGGGGCGCGCCGAGCTGGCCTTCGCGCTGGCGGAGCTGCGGGCTGCGGTGGGAGCGGGCGGGGTGGGGCGGCGCCTGCTCGACCGCGTCGGCCAGGCGGTCGAGGCGCGCTTCGGGAGCGCCACCCGGGAGCCCCGGATCCGCTACCGGCCGCTGCCCCCGGCGCTCGGGGAGCACGGCCGCAGCGGCGTCCGGCCCCACGTCTGGGAGGCCCTGGTGCGGGCGCTGGACCAGGGGCTGCGCATCCGGATCCGGCTGAACCGCCGCAAGGCCGTGGAGGCGCAACGCCTCTGCCCGCACCGCATCGTCTGGTACAACGGCCGGGCGCGCCTGGAGGTCTACTGGCACCACCTGGGTGTCCGCCGGTGGCGCGCCATCCCGCTGCACCACCTCGCCGACCTCGAGGCGCTGGAGATGGACCGGGCCGAGTGGGCCGGGGCGCCGCCCTCGGCGGACGAGCTGGAGATGCTGGACAGCATCTGGGGAGCGGACCTGGAGGACCCTCGCTTCCAGGCCCTGCGCGACGACGACCGGCGCTCTCTGCCGGAGCTGGCCTCCGAGGTCGAGCTGCTCTTCCGCGGGGCTGCCGCCAGCGCCGTGCGCGGCGACCCCGGGTGTCGGGCCGCCACGCTGACGGCCGAGCATGACGCCGCCGGGCTCGTCGTGCGCTACAAGGTCCGGACGCTCGTGGGGGCGCACTTCATCAAGTGGCTGACGTCGTGGGGGGCCGACGTGCGGGTGGTGAGGCCCGTGGCGCTGGCGGCGGAGCTCGCGGCGATCGCCCGCCAGGTCTACGAGGCCCACCAGGAGGTGCTGGCTCGCGCGGATGGGCCTTCCGGCGGCGCCCCCCACCCCCGCTGACGCGGACCCTCTCCCCGGCTACCGGGGAGAGGGTCCGCGTTGTCCGGCGTCGGGCACTCCCACACCCGGCCGGTTGTCTTGCTCGGCAGCTATCGCGGGACCAGGGGCTGTCCCTGATTCCGCGCTAAGGGGCTGAAACGATCACCCCGTGCGGATGTGGCCACACCCATTGGGTGCAGGCATCATCGCTCCCCTCTCCCCGGCTCGCCGGGGAGAGGGGAGCGCGTT
>JAYKHL010000027.1:0-39213 GCA_035284865.1 Candidatus Sericytochromatia bacterium
CGCGCGCGGGCGGACCGTGCGCTGCTCGATGCGCTTCTCGTAGCGCGTGCCGACGAAGATCCGATCGACGTAGATGCCCGGCGTGTGGACGTGGTCCGGGTCGAGCTCGCCCACGGGGACGAGCTGCTCCACCTCGGCGAGCGTCACGGCAGCGGCCGTCGCCATCATCGGGTTGAAGTTGCGCGCCGTGCGCCGGTAGACCAGGTTGCCCGTCGCATCGCCCTGCCAGGCCTTCACGATGGCAAGGTCCGCCTTCAAGGGCGCCTCGAGCACGTACGCGACGCCATCGATGACGCGCGTCTCCTTGCCCTCGGCCACCACCGTGCCCACACCCGTGCGGGTGAAGAAGCCGCCGATGCCGGCCCCGCCAGCCCGGATGCGCTCGGCCAGGGTGCCCTGCGGCACGAGCTCGACCTCGAGCACGCCCTCCAGGAACTGCCGCTCGAAGGTCTTGTTCTCGCCGACGTAGCTGGCGATCATCTTCTTGATCTGGCGCGTCTGCAGCAGCAGGCCGAGGCCGAAGTCGTCGACGCCCGCGTTGTTGCTGATGAACGTGAGGTCCTTCACGCCGGCGTCGCGGATCGCCGCGATGAGGTGCTCGGGGATGCCACACAGCCCAAAGCCGCCCGCCATGATCGTCATCCCGTCTCGCAGCAGGCCGCTCAGGGCGCTGGCTGAATCGGGCACCACCTTGTGGGACACGCGCTCCTCCTCTTCGGCGAGGCCGGCCTCGTCGCCGGCGCGTCAGCAGCCCGCTTGCGAGGGGCGCCGCGTCCGGCAGTGTACCACCGGGCCGCGCGGGCTCGCCAGCCGGATCAGACGCGGGGCGAGCCTTGACGGCCCGCGCACCAAAGGTTATATTTAAATTAAGGCCATCAACAAGCCTTAATGTTTTTGCCCCGAGGTGCCCCGATGCCCGCTCTCCACACCGCCCCTGGCCTCGGCGCCCGCCGGACCGAGCCGGCGACGCGCAGCAGCCACGTCGACCCGTCGGACATCCTGTTCGGCGTCGTGAAAGCTTACAACCAGCGGCACGGGGGCCGGGCCTACGGGGCCGGCGAGACCGAGAACCTGTTCGAGGCCGTGCGCGCCTTCAACGCCCGGCGCGGCTGACGGCCGTCACACGTTCCCCTGACAGCCCCCGAACCTTCTTCGAAGCTTAAACTTCAGACAACTCAGCCCGGGGCCGTTCGGGCCTATAAGCCTCTCGTGAGTGAGCCGCCCGGCGGCGTTGAGAGGGGTCCCGGCCATGCAGAACTTCTGGGTCTCGGTCAGCTACGACAGGGAGCTGGTGCTGAGCAACTGCTTCACCACGACCAGCCGCGAGGAAGCGGTGGCGTGCATGATGACCTACCTCCAGCTGGAGTTCGACCTGCCCGCGAGCACCCCGGTGAAGGTGGCCCACCAGTAAGGGCCCCGCGCCCGGCCAGCGCGCCCTCCAGGCCGCCCGGGCCTCAGGCCCCCTGCACGGCCCGCGGCTTCCCCTCGCCCACGGCCGGCAGCTCGGCCGTCTCGCGCACCGTGAGCGTGAGGGCGGGGACGGCTTCCGACCCCGGCGCGCGAGCCTCGCGCGCGGCCTCCGGGCCGGCCGCGAACACCCGGGCGAGCAGCCAGCCCAGCACGCCGCCGAAGACGAGGTGGCCCACCATCGTCATCGCCAGCGCATAGGGCGTCAGCGGGAAGAGCAGGACCTGGGCCAGCGGGAAGAGGGCCAGCGTCGCCCACAGGCAGAGGCAGACGGAGGCCCCGAACGCCAGGCCTGCCCGCACGCCGTAGCGTTGCCCCACGAAAAAGGCCATCGCCAGCCCGCCGCCGTCCCCCAGGTACCGGTAGTAGTACGCGAGCGCGAAGACCTCCGGCGCGGGGGCGCTGAGGTCCCCCACGAGCATGCGGCCGATGTTGGGGATGCCGTCGTGCAGCCCCCCGAGGGCCGTGAGCGTCAGGCGCACGCCGTCGTAGATGAGGCAGGCGAGCATGCCACACAGCACGACGACGGCCAGGGAGCGACGCCACACGGGGTCCCGGGCCCCGAGCGCGAACAGCGCGAGCCAGGCCGGCACGGTGATGCACGCTGTCGTGAGCCAGAGCGGGACCCAGCCGCCGATGCTCGGCACAAGGGCGGCGATGGGCAGCATCGCGGTGCCTGCCACGAGGAGGCGCTGCCACGGGGTGATCGCAGGGGGGGTGAGCTTGCGCATGGGGATGCAGGTGCCTCGCGGGCGCGCCCGGCCGCCCGTAAGTTCCTCGTACCACCGCCTCCCCGGCGTGAAACCGGAAGCCCTGGCCCACCGCGGCCACCGCCATCCCAGGCCGTGGGGCCGCCACATCTTGGGGTATGGGAGAGACAGGCCCCCTGCTCCGAGCGACGTGATGCCCAGGCCCCTTCTCGTGACCACCCTGACGGCCCTGACCCTGGCGGCCTGTACGCCCCCGACGGGCGGGCGGCCGGAGGTCCAGGCCGCCCGCCCCAGCGCCGTGGGCGCGGGCCGGGCTCCGGGGCCTGTGGCCTCCCCGGGACAGCCTGGGGGGGCGAGCACCGTGCCAGGCGCAGGCGCCACCGGGAGCCTCCTGCCGGCCCGCTCGGTGCTGGACAGCGCCGTCCTCTCGAACCAGGGCGGCAGCCTCGCGGGGCGCGTGACCCTGCCGGCCGCCCTCATCAGCGACCAGGGCGGCGGGTTGGTCAGCGACCGGAGCAGCGGGTTGGTCAGCGACCGGAGCAGCGGGTTGCTTGGCAACAACGCCGGCAGCCCGCTGGGCGATCGCGTCGCAGGGCTGGCACCCAGGCGCCTGACAGGTGGACGTCGGCTCCCCGCCATGGCGCCGGTGGCAGGGGCCACGGTGGTGGTGGTGGACGCCGCCGGGCACTGGGTGCCGGATCCGGAGGGCCGTCCCTACGCCGCCACCACCGACGCCCAGGGCGCATACACCTTCGCACGCACTCCGGCTGGCGTGAACCTGCTGCTGCAGGTGCTCGGGCTGCCGGTCGTGGCAGGCACGCCGACGGCCTTCCTGCCGGCGGTGGCGGCCACGACGGGTGCGGCCGCCCGGCGCGTGGACGTCGATGCCGTCAGCACGTTGACCATGGGCTACATCACGGCGAAGTTCGTGCAGGGCCAGCAGGCCGTGCTCGACAAGCTGCCGGGCGAGGTGGAGGCCGACACCCGGCGCAAGCTGGCGCAGGCGGCCGGCGCCGAGCTCGGCGTCTCGAGCCTGGCGCCGGAGGCCGTGGTGGCCTGGGTCGACGCGCTGCGAGCCCAGGACACCACGCTGGACGCGCAGGTCCGCTTCGTCGAGAGCCTGCTCGTCGCGGGCCTGAGCAACATGGGGGAGGGCCTGCCAGCCACGGAAGTGGCCCTCGCCTCTCCGCACCGCATCGCCGTGCGCCCGGACGGCGAGGTCTACCTGGTGGAGAACTGGGCCGGACGGGTGCGCCGCATCGCCACGGACGGCACGCTCCACAGCGTCGCGGGGGGCCGGGCCCTCGGACCCGCGGCCGGCCTTCGGCGCGAGGGCCTCGGAGACGACGGCCCCGCCGCCGGGGCCGTGTTCAGCGACCCGCGCACCCTCGCCCTGGACGCGACCGGCAACGTGTACCTCTGCGACACGGGGCACCACCGCATCCGACGCATCGACGCCGGCACGCGCCGCGTCAGCACGGTGGCCGGCAGTACCCCCCTCGACGGCGACACCTTCAGCTTCCTGCCGCTGACGCCCCCCTCGGCCCCCGCGCCCGTGGCCGGCATGCCGGCCAGGGAGGCGGCGATCACCTCCCCGCACGCCATCGCCGTCGACGCGCAGGGCCGCTGCGTGTTCGCCTGCCGTGAGGGGACGTTCCGCATCGAGGCGGACGGCGCGCTCACGCCCCTGCTCCACGCCGGCCAGGTGCGGACGCCCGTCAAGCTGGCGTCGGGCCCGGCGGGCGACGTCTACGCGCACTACCACACGGAGGGCTTCGGCCGCCTCGTGGGGGACGGCTTCGCGCCCGCCACCGACATTCCCGCCAAGGTGTTCAAAACCGACTGGCACCTCGCCGCCGGGCCCGGGGGGGTGCTCTACATGCACGGCGATGGCGCGCTGCACCGCTTCCAGGATGGCGCCTGGCGCCAGCTGATGACGCTCGAGGCCCTTGGACGCACCACCGGGCTCGCGGCCACCGCTGAGCACGTCTGGCTCTCGGCGGACACGGCGGGTCAGATCTGGCGCTACACCCCGGCCAGCGACACGCTGACGCGCGTGGGGGGCGTGGCGTACGACCCGACGCGAGGCGTCCGCGGGGACGAGCTCAGCCTGAACCAGCCGCGGGCGCTTGCCCTGGACGCCCGGGGCCGGCTGCTGGTGGGCGATGGCCTCAACGGCGTGATCTGGCGGCGAGATGCCGACGGGCTCTACCGGCGCCTGGCCGGGAACGGGGCGTCCCCGGACGCCGCCCTGCCCCAGGCGGCCGGCCCGGCCGTCGAGCAGGCCATCGGCATCAGCACCACCCTGCTGCCCCAGCCCGACGGGAGCCTGGTGCTCTGTGCTGGCAACCAGCACCACTTCGGGCTGTTCGCCGTCGACGCCGCCGGGCGAATCGCCCCGGTGCCGCTGCCCGAGGGGATCAGGCCGCTCCAGGTCGCCCCGGACGGCCAGGGCGGCTACTACGTGAGCGACACCATGCTCACACCGGTGCCAAGCAGCCGGCTCGTGCACGTCACGGACGATCGGGTCGAGGAGCTCGTCCCCCAGCGGGCGCTGGGCGCGTTTTACGGCTTGCTGCCGCGCCCGGACGGGTCGCTGTACTTCGCCGACGTGCTGGCCTCGGTGGTGTACCGGCGGATGCCGGACGGCACCGTCAGCCAGGTGGCGGGGCGGGCCAATGCCACGCCCGGGTTCAACGGCGACGGGGGGCCTGCCGCAGCCGCGAGCCTGCGCTGGCCCATGGGGCTGGCGATGGACGCCGGAGGCCACCTGTACATCGCGGATGCCCACAACCACCGCGTGCGCCGGGTGGACGCCCGGACCGGCGTCATCACGACGCTGGCCGGCGAGGGGGGCTCGCGCTTTGCCGGTAGCGGGGTCGACGACGGCCTCCAGCAGCCCGTGGCCCTGGCCTTCGACGAAGCAGGCACGCTGTACATCGCCGACGCGGGCCACAACCAGGTCAAGCAAATCCCCGCGGACCAGCTGCCGCGCTGAGGGCCTCTGGCGGCACGGGCCTGGCCGTGTGCCAGGCGGCGCGGCGGCCCGCCCCCGGGGGCCACGGTGGTCCCCCCGCGGCGACGCCTTGGCCGCGACTTAACCTGCGGCCCCGCGGTTGGACCCTCCCTGGAACCAGCTCGGCGGACAAGCGCCCCATCCCCCCGGACCATGAGGAGCAAGCCGATGAGCGCCATCGACCGTGAGACGACCGTGCCCCGCGTGGCCGGCGTGCTGAAGAGCGAGGCCCAGCGCCGCATGATCGTGGCCGCCGTGCGGGATGGCGCGATCACGGAGCGCGTCGCCTATGGCCTGATCGACCGGCAGGCCTACGGCGAGCTGCGCCCGGACGAGTTCGAGGCGGTGGTGGCGCTCGGACGCCTCCGGGGCGCGGCCGCCGTCGAGCGCCGCTTTCTGGAAGGCGGCATCGCAGCCTTCCGCCAGCACGGCGACCTCGAGGCCGTCGGGCGACACCTCGAGGTCGAGGCAGCCAAGGTCCGGCAGGCCGCCAGGGGTGACGCCGAGGTGCAGGCCAGGATGGCCCGGGACGTCTTCGTGCGGACCTTCGGGCAGTTCTGAGGGCCGGGACGGCCGGCCGCGCGAGGCCGAGGGCGCCGCTGAGGTCAGCTCCCCCGGGCCGAACGGCGACAGGCCGGCGCCCTGAGGCCTGGAACGAGGAGGGCGCGCGCCGGGGGGCACGTGACCGAGGCGTGACGACGTCCCTCGCCGTCAGAAGGAGCCAGCCGCCGGGCGAGGACCTGATGGGTGCTCCAGCTCCGCCAGCCGGGCCGTGCCCAGCTGGCTGCCGTGCTGGTGCCGATCCAGCCCCTCGGCCTCGACGGCCTCCGGCACACGCAGCCGCATCGCGGCATCCAGCACCTTGAGGATCAGCCAGGTGCCCAGCATCGCGTAGGCCGCCACCGCTGCCACGGCGAGCAGCTGGACCCCGAGCAAGCCGGCGTGCCCGTGCAACAGCCCGTCCGCGCCCGCCGGGTTCAGCGCCTTGTTCGCGAAGACGCCCGTGAGCACGGCCCCGAGCACCCCGCCCACGCCGTGGACGGAGAACGCGTCCAGCGAGTCATCGATGCGCAGGCGCTGGCGGTTCCACGCGACGGCGTAGGCGCAGGCGACGGCGGAGAGGGCCCCGATGGCGAGCGCGGCCATCGGGGAGACGAAGCCGGCCGCGGGGGTGATGGCAACCAGCCCTGCCACGGCCCCGCTGGCGCCCCCGACGACCGTCACCTTGCGCTCGCGCCAGCCCTCCAGCGCCATCCAGGCCAGGGCGCCAGCCGCCGCCGCGGCGTTGGTGGTCGCGATCGCCAGGGCCGCGACGCCGCCAGCCTCGAGGGCGCTGCCCCCGTTGAAGCCGAACCAGCCGAACCACAGCAGCGCCGCGCCCAGCAGCACGAAGGGGACCTGGTAGCCCTGCGAGGCCACGGGGGCGGGCCGGCTCCGCGAGCCCACGACGGCGGCCGCGACCAGGGCCGAGACGCCCGCGGCCACATGCACCACCGTGCCGCCCGCGAAGTCGAGGGCCCCCAACCCCTTGAGCCAGCCCCCCGCGCCCCAGACCCAGTGGGCAATCGGGGCGTAGACCAGGGTGGCCCACAGCGCCGTGAAGGCGGCATAGGCGCGGAAGTGGATGCGCTCGACGACGGCCCCCGAGATGATGGCCGGCGTGATGATGGCGAAGGTGGCCTGGAAGGCCATGTACGCCAGGTGCGGGATGCTCGCGGCGTAGGCAGGCTCGGGGAGGAGGCCGACGCCCTGCAGGCCAGCCCACCGCAGCGAGCCGATCAAGGGCGCCCACCAGCCCTCGCCTGGCGCGAAGGCGAGCGAGTAGCCAACGAGCACCCACTGCACGCCGACCACGGCCAGGGTCACGAAGCTCAGCATCAACGTGTTCAGCACGTTGCGACCCCGCACCATCCCGCCGTAGAAGAAGCCCAGGCCGGGCGTCATCAACAGCACGAGGGCCGCGGAGAAGAGCACAAAGGCGGTGTTACCGGAGTCGAGGGGCATCGGGGAGGCCTGCGGACACACCGGGCGGGCACCGCCCGGCGACGAGGGTCGACGGGAGCGCCCTTGCTCCACCGGGATCATAACAGGTTGCCGCCAGGCAGCGCGAAGCCGTGGCCCACCCCGGGGCCAGCGTCAGGGCAACGCGCGCCAGGCCCACGCCGTCACCACCAGGATACAGAGCGCGTCCAGGGCCAGCCCCGCGCGCAACATGGCCCGGGCCGGCACCTCCCCCGTGCCGTAGACGAGGGCGTTGGGTGGCGTCGCGACGGGCAGGGCGAAGCCGCACGAGGCCGCCAGGGCCACCAGCACGATGACGGTCTCTCGCGGCAGGCCCAGCGTCGGGGCCAGGCCCGCGAAGAGGGGCACGAAGAGGGCAGCGGCGGCCGTGTTGCTGGCCAGCTCGCTCAGCGCCACCAGGAAGACCGTGATGCCCAGCAGCATCCAGCCCGGCCCCACGACGCCAGCCGCCTGCGCAAGCTCACCGCCGAGCGCCGCCGCGGCCCCCGACGTCCCCAGCAGCTCCCCGAGCGCCAGCCCCCCACCGAACAGCAGCAGCACGCCCCAGTCCGTGCGGGCCGCGAGCTCGTCCCACGTCAGCAGGCGCAGCGAGAGCAAGGCCACCAGGGCCAGCAGCGCCACCAGGGTGTCGGGGTGGCCGAGCCCCGCAGCCTGGAGCCAGGGCCCGCCCAGGCTCCAGGCCAGCGCGGTGGCCACGAACACCCCCGCGGTGGCGAGCCGGGGCCCGGTCCACGGGATGGGCTCCGGGCGCGACGCGACGCGCTGGCTCAGGGCAGGGCGCAGCACGGCCCACAGCGTCAGCCCCATCAGCGGCGTCAGCAAGCCCGCCAGCGGCAACCCGACGTGCAGCCAGCTGGCGAAGTCCAGGCCGGCCGCCCGCGCCGCAATCACGTTCGGGGGGGAGCCCACCAGGGTGCCGAGGCCGCCAAGGCTCGCGGCGTAGGCCACGCAGAGCAGCACGAAGGCCCGCGTCCGGCCGTCAGGCTCGGCGGGCAGCGGCGCCAGCAGGCCACGGGCGAGCGGTAGCATCACGGCGGCCGTGGCCGTGTTGCTGATCCACATCGAGAGCACGGCGGTGGCCCCGACCAGCAGGGCCACCGCCGCCCCGAGGTGGCCTCGCGCCAGGGCCAGCAGGCCGTGCGCCAGCTTCCGATCCAGGCCCTGCACGCGCAGCGCCGCCGCCAGGGCAAAGCCCCCGAGGAACAGGAAGACCACCGGGTCCGCAAAGGGGGCCAGGGCCCGGGGGGTGGTGAGCCCCGGGAACCCGAGCAGCAGGGCGCCCACGGGCACCAGCAGGGCGGTGACGGCCAGAGGGAGCGCCTCCGTGACCCACAGCAACCCGACGAAGGCCACCAGGGCGAGGGCCTTGCGGGCCTCGAGCGCGTAGGGCAGGCCCCAGAAGGTCCCCAGCGCGAGCCCCCCCGCGAGCAACAGCCAGCCGCCTGAGCTTGCCTCGCGCGTCTCCCGATCCGCCATGAGCGCTCCCCTCAGGGCCATGATGGGCCGCCCGGCCCGTGCGTCAAGGGGCCACGGGGCTGGCGTCAGCGCGGCTCGAACAGGTGCAGCCCCAGGCGCTGCGAGAGGGCCCGACAGACGGCCACGCCCCGCACGCTGTGGCCGTGCGCGTCAAGGCGCGGGGCGTAGATCGCGAGACCGAAGCGGCCGGGCGCCACGGCGATGAGCCCGCCGCCAACCCCGCTCTTGGCGGGCAGACCCACGTCGTGGGCCCACTGGCCGGCGGCGTCGTACATGCCACAGGTGTACATCACGCTGAGCACGTCCCGCACGTGGGCGGGCGCGAGGGCCCGTTCGCCCGTGAGCGGGTTGACGCCCCAGTTCGCGAGCGTGCCTGCCATGACGGCGAGGTCGCGGGCCGTCACGAGCATCGCGCACTGCTGGAAGTACAGGTCCAGCGCCTCGTCGATGCTGGCCTCCACCATCCCGAAGTTCAGCATCAGGTGTGCGATGGCCCGGTTGCGGTGGCCGGTGCTGCGCTCGGACATGAAGACCGAGACGTCGACGGCCACGCGGTGCCCCGTGAAGCGGGCCATGGCGGCGAGCAGGTGGTCGAGGCGCTCCGTCGGCCCCGCGCCCGGCGTCAGGGCCGCCACCGCGATCGCCCCCGCGTTGACCATCGGGTTGTGGGGTCGCTTCGAGCGCTCGTCGAGCGTGATGATCGAGTTGAAGGCGTCGCCCGTCGGCTCGACACCCACCCGGGCCAGCACGGCGTCGCGGCCGTGGTCGTCGAGGGCCATGCCGTAGACGAAGGGCTTGGAGACGGACTGGATCGTGAACGGGGCGTCGTGGTCGCCCACCGTGAGCACCTCGCCGGCAGCGGTGCAGAGGGCGAGGCCGAAGGCGTCGGGGTCCGCCTTGGCGAGCTCGGGGATGTAGGTGGCGACGGCCCCGTCGCTGAGCCCGAGGTGGTCACGGTGGAGGGCCTCGAGCAGGGCGCGGTCGGGGGTGGTCACGGCAAGGTCTCCGGGCGGCTGGGGCGACCCCAGCGTACACGATCCACCCCGGGGTGGGGGCGTCGGGGCTGGGAGGGTGCCGGGATGCCAGGGGGTGCCCCGTTCGATGTCGCCGCAGGCCGGCCGGACGCCTGCCAGCGGTTGGCGATGCCAGCCACCCACGTGGCGATGATGCGGCCTGCCCGTGCTGCAGATGCGTGGCAGCCCTCCCCTGCGCCACCCGTGCCAAGGCCCACGGCGCCCGAGCCCACGACGCCGCGCCCACAGGCCCGCTGGCGGTCGGCCCCCAAGGACTACGACGCGTTCATCCGCTTCCCCGGGGGCCCGGAGGTCCGGTTCGGGATGAAGCTGGTAGCGGCCTGAGGGCAGCGGGGCGTCGCGGCGGAGAGCGGCCCTACCGCCCCAACCCCCGCACCCAGCTCCGCCCGCTCGGCTGCCCGGCGACCCGGCCTCCGGTGACGACCAGGGTCTGCGTCGCCCAGGGCTGCCCGACGACGCCCGCGACGGGCTCCTCAACAGCCACCGGGAGGGCCTCCAGCTCCCGCCAGGCGTTCAAGGCAGGGTGGTAACGCACGACGCTCGCGAGCGAGCCACGGCGACCCCGCCCCCCCAGCACGTAGAGCTGGTGGCCCCACACCACGGCCGCGGCGTGGCTGCGGGGCTCGGGCAGGGGCGCTGCCTCGAGCCACTCGCCCCGCTGCGGATCGTAGAGCGTCACGTCTGCCGTCGGCCCGTCGAGGCCCTCGCCGCCCGCCACGACGAGGCGCCCCCCGAGCGCGCCCACGGCGGCGTGCGAGCGGGCCTGTCGCAGCGCGGGCAGGCGACGCCACGTGCGCGTGCTGGGCTCGTAGCGCTCCAGGCTGGCCAGCGGCTGGCCGGCCCAGCCGCCCACCACGTAGAGGTGCTCTGCGACGGCCGCAGCCCCCGCCGCCGTGCGTGGCGTGGGCATCGCGGGCAGCGCCTCCCACCTGCGCGTGGCGGGGTCGAGGCGCTCCGCCGTCGTCGTCACGCCGCGCGCGGCCAGGCCCCCCAGCGCCAGCAGGGCCCCATCAGAACCGGTCACGAGCGCCACGCCCGTGCGGGCCTGCGGCAGGGCCGGGCCGGCCCCCCACGCCAGCCGTGGCGGCGCCAGGGAGGCCACGCTGCTCAGCAACCGGCCGCCCACGCCGCGCCCGCCGACGACCCAGAGCCCCCCCTCCACCGACAGGGCCGCCGCCCCGACCCGCGCGGCCGGGAGGTCAGGCCCCGGGCTCCAGGCCGTCCCGTCGGCCGCCTCCACGGCCGCCCCCGCCCGGGTGGGGGCCGCCAGCGGGCCGGATGAGGCGCAGCCGGCCAGGGCGAGAAGCAGCAGCAGGATCGCGGGCAAAGGGCGGGGCATCGGAGGCTCACCGGGGACCCTTCCAGCATCGCCCCGTCAGCGTGGCCGGTCAATGCACGGCACGCATGCCAGAGGTTAAGGGTTGTTTAAAACCCACTGTTAGAAGCACGAAGCCCGCGAGAAGCGGGATGGTAATTTTCCACGGAGATATATACAAGATGTCTCAA
The DNA here is from genome assembly GCA_035284865.1 of Candidatus Sericytochromatia bacterium. GTDB lineage: Bacteria > Cyanobacteriota > Sericytochromatia > S15B-MN24 > JAQBPE01 > JAYKHL01. Next base: position 11,232 of record JAYKHL010000027.1, read on the forward strand.
TCCACCCCCGAGCACGTCCACTGGGCCGCCTGGGCGCGGCTCCCGGGCCTCGGCCCCCGGCGCGTCGAGCGGCTGCTGGCCGCCTTCGACAGCCTCGAGGTGGCCTGGCGGGCTTCGGCCGCTCGCCTCGCGGCCTGTGGTGCCTGGTCCCCCAAGGCCTTGCCAGCCGTGCTCGCCGCCCGGGCGGCGCTGGACCCCGTTGCCGCCTGGACCCAGGACCGACGGCGGGGCTACCGGGTGCTCCCCCGCCCCGACCCGGCCTACCCGCAGGCCCTGCTGGACCTGGCAGACCCCCCGCCCGTCCTCTGGCTGCGCGGCGAGGGGACCCTGCCCGACCGGGCGGTGGCCGTCGTGGGCGCACGCGCAGCCAGCCCCTACGGCCTGCGCCAGGCGCGCCGGCTCGGCGCCGAGCTGGCAGGGGCCGGCGTGCAGGTGGTCTCCGGCGCCGCGGAGGGCGTCGATCGGGCCGCCCACGAAGGGGCGCTGTCGGCCGGCCCCACGGTGGCAGTGCTGGGGTGCGGAGGCGACCAGGTCTACCCCGCCCACCACGCCGCGCTGTACCGGGCGATCGCCGCGCGCGGGGTGCTCGTCAGCGAGCTGCCTCCCGAGGCCCCCCCGCGGCCCGGCCACTTCCCCCGGCGCAACCGCCTGATTGCAGCCCTGACCCGCGCCACGGTGGTGGTGGAGGCCCGCGCCCGCAGCGGCAGCCTGATCACCGCCGGGCTCGCCGCCGAGCTGGGTCGAGAGGTGCTGGCCGTGCCGGGGCCCGTGGGGGAGCCCGGCAGCGAGGGCCCCCACGGGCTGCTGCGCGACGGCGCCGGGCTGGCCGAGGGCGCGGCAGACGTGCTGGCGGCGTGCGGGTGGCCGCTGCCCGGGCCGGCGCCGGGTGGGCCCTTGGCCCCGGCCTCACCCGCGGAGCAGGCGTTGCTCAGGGCCCTCGGCCCGGAGGCCGTCTCCTTCGACACGCTGGCGGCGCGCCTCGGGCTCGGGCCGGACGCGTTGGCCGCGCACCTCACGACACTGGAGCTGGCGGGCCGGCTGCAGGCCCTGCCGGGCGGGCGGTACGCGAGGGCCTGACGGTCTCGCCGGGCAGCCTGCCCGGGAACAGCTCGCTGGCAGCGGTTTCTGGCCGGGCCCGTCGGTGCTAGGGTGGCCCAGGGAGGGCGCCACGTGGCAGGGGGCGATCAGTCGCTGGAACGGGCCGTCCTCGCCGCCGCCCGGGCCCTCACGGCGGTGGTGGCGCTGCTGGCCCTGCTGGGGCTGTGGGGGCGCCTGGGGGGGTGGCCGCAGCTCCAGCCCTGGCCCCCGGCGTCCCTCCTCATCGCCCGCGACACGGCAGCGGGGCTGGGGCTCGCGGCTGCAGGGTTGGCCCTGCGGCTGTGGCCGGGGCCCCGGCCAGGCCTGACGGCCCGCCTCGCGGCCGGGCTGGGGCTCGCGACGTGTGTGTTCGGCCTCGCGGGCCTGGCCGGGTGGCTGACCCACTCCCCCCCGGGGGCCACCTGGACGGCCACCTGGACGCCCACCGAGGCCTGGCCGCTGCTCCCCCTCGGGCCGTTTGCCTGTGCCCTCGCGGGCCTGGCCGTGCTGGCGCTGGACTGGCGCCCCCTCGCCGGCCTGCCCCTGTCCGATGGCCTCGCCCTGCTGGTGGGGGTCACGGGCGCCGCGCCGGTGGTCAGCTACGCCGCGAACCTCGCCATCCTGCCCCGCCTGGTGGAGGCCCTCGGCCTCGCGCCGCTGGCCGGCCTTGCCTGGAACCTGTTCGCCGCGGCCCTGCTACTCGCCCGGCCGGGGCGTGGCCTGGGCGCCATCCTGGTCGCGCTGGGTCCCGGTGGCGGCGTGGCGCGACGGATGCTGCCCGTCGTGGCAGCCGTGCCTGCAGCCACCGCTGCCTCGCGGCTGGTGCTGGAGTGGGGCGGCTGGGGCGGCAGCCCGCTGGGGGCGGCGGCCGAGATGCTCGCGATGATGGGCCTCGCCTTCCTGCTCGTGCTGTGGACCTCGTACCCCCTGGAGTGGTCCGAGCAGGCCCGGCGGGCGGTGGCCGCCACGCTGCGTGACCGCGAGGCACGCCTCCGGGGGCTCATCGAGGCCACGCCCGACGCGGTGTTCTTCCTGGACGAGGCCGGCCGGATCACGGCCGCGAACCCGGCGGCCGCAGCGCTCTTCAGGCTGCCGGCCGAGGCCTTCCTCGGGCACCGCCTCACGCGGTGGGTGTGCCCGGAGCCCGCCGAGGAGGCGCTCGGGCCAGGGCTGTTCGACACGCTGGCGGGGAGCGCCAGCCCCTACATCTCGTGCATCGCCCGGCGGCCCGACGGCGGGCAGTTTCCCGCCGAGCTCAGCCGGACCCGCTTCTCCACGGCGGCGGGCACGAGCGACGTGGCGATCTGCCGGGACGTGTCCGAGCGCCGTCATGCCGCCGAGGCCCTGGCGAGCCGCACCAGCGAGCTGGCCCAGGCCCGCGCCCTCGAGCGCCTCAAGGACCATGTCTACAGCTCGCTGTCGCACGAGCTCAAGACCCCCCTGACGATCATCCAGGGCAACACGGAGATGCTGCAGGAGGACTGGCCCGACGACCCCCGGCTGCGCAGCCTCGAGGACGCCGTGCAACGCCTGAACGAACGCATCGAGGCCCTGCTGGACCACGCCGCGCTGCTCGGCGGCGACCTCCCGCTGTACCGCACCCCCACGGAGGCAACCGAGGTCCTCACGGGCCTCGCCGAGCGCTACCGGGCGGCTGCGGCTGCCCGGAACCTGGCCCTGCACGTCGCCTGCGAGACCGAACTGCCGGTGGTGACGGCGGACGCCCGCCGGCTCTCCCAGGCCCTCACGGCCCTCATCGACAACGCCGTCAAGTTCGCGCCAGCGGGCGGGCACATCGGCGTGCGGGCGCGGGAGGAAGCCGGCGACCTGGTGCTGGAGGTGTGGAACTCGGGCCCGGGGCTCCCCCCGTCCGTGCTGGCGCGCCTCGGCGAGACGTTCTACCAGTCCGACGTGGGCGACTCTCAGCGCAGGGGCGGGCTCGGCCTGGGGCTCGCCATCGCACGGATGCTCGTGGCGCTCCACGGGGGGACGCTGACGGTGGCGTCGGTGGCCGGCCAGGGAACCACCTTCGCCATCAGGCTGCCACCGGCGCCACCGGAGACACCGGGCCGCAGGCCTGGCCGGCCCACCGAGCGGCCCCGTGGCTCAACCTGAGCCTTCAGGGGCCGCGGGCCTGCGCGGCAGGGCGCCCCGCGAGGCCATGGCCAGGGTGCCCCACGCCGTCAGCCAGGCCCGCTCGTCCCGGGCGAGCCCGGGGTCGGCGTGGCGACGTTGCGCCCAGGCGATATCCCCCGCCCGGGCGCGTTGCAGGGCCTCGCCCGTCATCGGGGGCGTGGCGGGGTGCCACAGGTGCGCGATGCGGTTGGCCTCCACGCTGGCCGTGACCAGCTGCCCCAGGCTGCTCCAAGCCAGCAGGGTGGCACCGGCGTAGCCAGGGAGCTGCCCCAGCGACTCCCCGTCCGGCACCGCAAAGGTGCGCACGCAGTGGTCGAAGCCCCCCACGGCCAGCACCGCACCATCGGGCCTGAAGGCGAGGCTGCGCACCACGCGGGTCTCCGTGGCGATCTCCGCGGCGACCTCGCAGCCTGGAAGCGTGTAGAGGCGCACCAGCCCGCCGTGATCGGAGACGGCGAGCAGGCGCTCGTCGGCGCTGAGGGCCAGCGCAGCACGCCCGCCCTCCGCCCCATCAAAAGCGCTCAGGAGCTGGCCCTCCGGCAGGGTCCAGACCCGCGTGGTGCCATCGACGCCCCAGGCGGCCAGCGTCCGCCCCCGCGCCCCGAGCTCGAGGCGCTCGATCGGGCGGCCATGGTTGGCCAAGCTCATGACCACCCGGCCGTGCTCCACATCCCACAGGTCGACGCGCGCGCCTGCCGAGGCCGCCAGCAGCCGCCCGTCCCCCCGCAGGGCGATGGCGGCCACGTCCTTGGTGTCGAGGGTCGCGGCCAGCTGCCCATCAGGCAGCCGGTAGACGCGGGTCTGGTGCCTGAGCGTGGCAACGGCCAGAAACCGCCCGGTCGCCCCGAAGGCCAGCGCCCGGGTCCAGCCCGGCAGGCCCTCGAGGGTCGCCACCGGCTGCCCGTCCGGCAACGCGCAGACCCGCACCGTTCCGTGGTCCCCCCCGATGGCCATGTAGTGCCAGTCCGGGCTGAGCGCGAGCGTCGTGACGTGGCCCGGCTGGCCCTCGAGCACCGTCCGGTGGCACACCCGCTCCGCCAGCTCCGCCGGATCGCCCTCACAGCGGTCGACCAGCCCTGCGAGCTTCTGGAACAGGGGCTGCTCCGAGGGCGTGCGAGGCTGGAAGCCGGCCTCGACCAGGTGTCGCACGTAGGCCAGGGCCGTCGGCACGGAGGCCCGCAGCGCCAACCGCCAGATCGGCTCCTGGGCGCGGTGGGAGGCCAGCACCACCAGCAGCGCATCCCACTCGGCCGGCAGCACGTCCAGGGCCGGGAGCTGGCCGACGGCGCGGGCCCACACCATCGACGCGGCCTCGAGCGCCAGGCCGGCCACCTGCGTCCGCCGCGGCAGCGGCGCCTGGCGCAGGGCGGCCGCCAGGTGAAGGCCCTGGGGGTCGAAGGCCTCGAGCGCCTCGAGCCGCTCCGTCAGCAACAGCAGCAGCGCCTGGCGCGATGGCTCCGCGGCGCCATAGCCCACCTCCAGGATGGCCTTGTAGGCCCGCAGGTTGTCCGCTTCGAGGGCCAGCTCCACCAGCGCCTCGATCGTCGGCGCGAGCACCAGGTTTGTGACGACCCACCAGGCGCCCTCCGCGATGCGCGCATCACGGTCCGAGCTCGCCTCGAGGAACAACGGCAGCTCCTCGGGGCCGATCGCCGCAAGCTCCTCGGCGCGGCCTGCCGCGAGCAGCCCAAGCGCCCGCACGTCGAAGGGCTCCTCGGCCACCCAGCCCTGCCGCTCCACCAGCTCCGCGAGCCGTGGGTGTCGGGTGCTGGCCCACCACGCGCACGCCAGGTCGATCGCCCCCGGCTCGGCCAGCCGCTCCAGCCTCGCCAGCACCGTCGCGTGCACGCGCCGATCCTCTCCCTCGACCAGCGCCCGCACCAGGGGCTCCACGACGGCCGTGTCATCGTCCACCGCCGCCAACGCAGCCGCAGCCCTGCGGCGGCGCCAGCCCCCCAGCAACGGGGTGCGGTCGAAGAGGCGCTCGACGTGGTACTCAGTTCCGCTCACGGGAAGCTCTCCCATGCGGCCCCACCAAAAACCCCGGGGCGGCAAGGCGCCCCGGGGCGAGCGGGCCGGGTGGTGGGCTACTCGGCCGCCACCGCCAGCTTGGCCTCTGCCGCCAGCTTGGCCTCCGCCTTGGCGGCGTCGGCGGCCTTCTTGCGCACGGCGTAGGCCTTCACGCTCTCGTGGGAAATGAAGACGATGTCTTTCGCGTCAGGCGAGGAGCCCGTGCGAAGGCGGAACCCCGTGATCTCCCCGCGGGACTCCAGCGTCACGAGCTGAGAGCGAGTGGTCATCAGCATCTTCGCCGCGCCCTCGGGCGAGAGGAACCCCCCTGCCGCCTCGCGGAAGGGATTGAGCTCGTCGATGCGATCGACGTACGGGAATTTCTTGGCTTCCTTCTTCTTGGTCATGAGCGCGTTGGACCCCTCGGTGACAGTCTGAACGGGCAGCGCCAGGCCTCGCCTGTCCCGGTGGCGGGCGCGGGCCGCGGCTGGCGCACGGCGAGGCCTGGTGTGATCACGATACCACGGCGCGGGGGCAGTTGACCAACGGCACGCGCGGAGGGGCCCCGACGCGGCCCGGCGCCGGGCCCCTCAGCCCCCTGCCGCCAGGAGGGCCTGGTCGGCCTCCACCACGAACCGGGCGAAGCGAGACTGGCGGTCGGCGCCGAGCAGCGCCTTGGCCTGCTCAAGCTCGACCCGGGCCGCCGCGAGGTCCTGCGTGCGCGCCACGTTGGCATAGAACCGGGTCAGCACCCCGCCCACCTGGTCGTCGACGCTGCCTGCCACCCCGAGGAAGGCCAGCCCGGAGGCGGGGTTGGCCGTCACGTGAGCCTGGTACTCGCGGCGGAAGTCGTTGCCCGCCTGCGCGAGCCGCAGCAAGGCTTGCTCCCGGGCGGCGGCCGGGGCCGCCGGGCCGGGCGTGGGGGCAGCCGCCGGGGCGGCCACGGGGGGCGCTGGGGTCGGCGTGGCGCTCGGAGCGGCCGCAACAGCCGCCGTCGCAGCCACGACCGGGCGCGGCCGGGGCGAAGCCGCCACCCGCCCCGTGAGCCACCCCTCCAGCATGGCGATGGTGGGCGCATGGCGAGACCAGCGGGCCAGCCACAGCGCAGACACGCCGTGGCGGTTCCGAACCCAGGGGTTCGCCCCGGCGCGCAAGAGCACCTCCACCACCCCGACATGGCCCTCCTGCGCCGCCCACATCAGAGGCGTGAAGCCGTGGTGGTCCAGGGGGTTCAGGTTGACCCGCCGCGTGACCAGGTAGGCCGCCACGGCCGTGCGACCGCGCTGCGCCGCCCACGCCAGCGGCGACATGCCCGCGCGGTCGCGCGACTCGACGCGGGCGCCCTGCTCGACCAGCTGCTTGACCCCTGCGAGGTCTCCGCGCGCCACCGCCTGGTACAGCCGCACCTCCAACGTGGGGGCAGGCCGCGCCAGCGGCTCCGGCCGCCAGGGCTCGACCCCGGCGGGCAGGGCCTCGACGCCCCAGGGGTCGGCCAGCGGGGGGACCGTCGGCAGCGGCCGGGGGGCCGGCAGCCACAACACCTGGGCGGCGGCGGGGGTGGTGATCGCCAGGGCGAGCAGCAGGCCAGGGGCGACCAAGCGAAACATAAGGCGGCTCTTCAACCAGGAAGGCAGGGCTCCGCCCCATTTTTACCCCCCCCGCTCGGTCGGCTCACCAGGCGCCCGCAAATTCGTCTCGGGCCGCACGTCAGGTTTGCCAGGCGGCAGCCTACAAGGGTATAAGTTAACGTCAGCCTAAGCTGGCTTGAATACTTTTTTAAAGTCCCCCAGCAGCCGAGAGAGGACCCCCGACGCGATGGCTCCCATGACACCCATGACCACGCGGGCCGCAGCGCTGGGCCTGGCCCTGACGCTGGCCGGCTGCGGCACGGGCGGCCTCGGCCAGCCAGGGACCCTCCGGGGGGGGCAGGCCGCCTCCACCCTGGGTCGCACGCCCGACCGCGCGGTGGTGACGCTGCGCTTCAAGGACCGCGCCCAGCTCGAGGCGATGGCGGCGCGGGGCGTCGACCTCTTCGAGAACGTCGACCACGTCCGCGGCACCGTCGATGCCACGCTGACGCCCGAGACGCGCGCGGTCGTCGCGCGGCTCGGCGTCACCTTCACCCTGAAGCAGGGCGCCTTCAGCACCAAGGCGTTCCCGGCCGGCTACGGCAACGTCGAGGCCATCCAGGCCGAGCTGCGACAGCTCGGGCAGGCCTACCCCAAGCTCATCGAGGTCGTCGAAATCGGCCAGTCGATCGAGGGGCGCCCGATCCTGGCCGCCAAGATCACGGCCAAGCGCGCGGAGCAGCTGCCAGCCGTGCGGATCACGGGGGGCACCCACGCCCGGGAGCTCGTGCCCGTCGAGCTGATGCGGAAGCTGACGAGGGCCCTGCTCGAGGGCTACGGCAAGGACAGCACCGTCACGCGGCTGCTCGACTCCCGCCACGTCTGGATCGTGCCCGTGGTCAACCCGGATGGCCGCACCCGCGTGGAGGGCGGCTCGGCGATGTGGCGCAAGAACGCCCGCCCGCTCGGCATGGGGGCCACCGGCGTCGACATCAACCGCAACGCCGACGACCACTGGAGCCAGGGCGACGCCTCCCCCCGGTCCGACGCCTTCCGCGGCGAGGCGCCCTTCTCGGAGCCCGAGACCCAGGCCATCCGGGACCTCGCGCTCAAGGTGCGCTTCAAGGCCTCGTTCGACGTGCATTGCTACGGGGGGATGGTGCTGTGGCCCCCGGGGTACTCGACCGCGTACTCGCCGGACGAGGCCCGCTTCAAGGCGATCGGGGAGAAGATCGCGCGCCCGCTGGGCTACCGGGCTGGCACCATCGCGCGCACCATCTACAAGACCTACGGCGACATGGCGACGTGGGAGTACGCCAAGCTCGGCACGCTGGCCTTCGCCGCGGAGCTGAACGACGGCACCTTCGCGCCCCGCTTTGGGCAGGTCGAGAAGGACTGGCAGGCCTGGAAGGAGCACTTCCTGTTCTTCATCGACGCCGCCGCCAACGAGAAGGCCGTGCACCCCACCGAGGGCCGGCTGCTCGGGTTCAACGGGTTCTAGGCGCTCCAGGCGCCCCGCCCCCGTGGCCCAGCCCGGCCCCCCAGCGCCCTCCGGGCCCCCCCCACAGCCGGGGCTGGCCGCCGAGGCCCGCGGTCGTGGGGCCACACGGCGGCGCTGGCGCTGGGCCGGGGTGACGACGCTGGGCCTGGCTGGCGCGGGCTACGGCCTCGTCGCCCACCTGGCGGCGCCCCCACACGTGGGGCCCCCGAGCGACCACTTCGATGGCGAGCGGTTCGAGAACGTGCCGCCGATGCCGCCACGCAACGTGGCGGGCATCACGCGCTGGCTCACGGAGGCCCGCGAGCCGTGGCCGGAGTGGGTGGCGGCGCCTGCCGGGCCAGCCCCGCCGCGCCGGGTCACGGGCGGCATCCGGGTCACCTTCGTGAACCACGCCACGCTGCTGCTGCAGCTTGGCGGCCTGAACGTGCTCACCGACCCGATCTGGTCCGAGCGCGCGAGCCCTCTCGGCTGGCTGGGGCCCCGCCGCCACCGGGCGCCGGGCCTGACCCTGGAGGCGCTGCCCCCGATCGACGCCGTGCTGATCAGCCACAACCACTACGACCACCTCGACGTCCCCACGCTGGCGCGACTCATCGCGCGGGACCACCCCCGGGTGCTCGCGGGCCTCGGCACGGCCCGGCTGCTCGCACGGGCCGGGCTCGATCCCCGGCAGGTCACCGACCTCGACTGGTGGCAGGCCCAGGCCCTCGGGCCCGTGACCATCACCCTGACGCCAGCCCAGCACTGGTCGGCGCGCAGCCTGACGGACCGCCGCCGCACGCTCTGGGGCAGCTTCCACCTGCGGGCCGGGCCAACCAGCGCCTACTTCGCGGGCGACACGGGCCTCGGCCCGCACTTCGCCACCATCCGCTCCCGCCTCGGCGCCCCGGACCTGGCGCTGCTGCCGATCGGGGCCTACGCCCCGCGCTGGCTCATGCGGCCGCAGCACCTGGATCCCACCGAGGCCGTGACGGCCCACCGGGCGCTCGGTGCCCGACAAGCGGTGGCGATGCACTGGGGCACCTTCCAGCTCAGCCACGAGGGCCTCGACGCCCCCCCCCGGGCCCTCGCCGCCGCGGCCAGGGCCGCCGGCCTGGCCCCGCACGCGTTCCGCGTGCTGCAACCGGGCGAGGCGCTGGAGGTGCCGGGCCCCTGACGCGCCAGGCCCCTGGCCCCACGCCCGGTGCGTGGGGCCAGGGGCCTGAAGACCTCAGGCGCAGGGGCCACGCGCCGGCCGGCCCCGGCGCCCGACGCATGCGGCCCCCAAGGACCACCCTTACCCCTCGTTCACGAGTCCCGGAAGGGCCACCGGGCCACAATGCTCATCCCGGTCGAGGTGACCGTCCCCGTCGAGGTCAACGGCATCGAACGCCTGGCGCTCCAGGACGTCGGCGGGCGGCGTGAGGCGCGCGACACCCTCCAACGCGAGCATCGGCACGGGGCGGCTCACGCGCCACTCCTGGAAGGTCAGCCGGCCATCACCATCGACGTCCAGGGCCTGAAAGTGGTCGCCACAGGGGTCGGAGGGCGGCAGCACCCATCCGAGGAACTCGGCGAGGCTGAGCAGGCCGTTCTGGTCGACGTCCAGCGCCTGGAACGCGGCGAGGCCGGGAGGCAGCTCGGGCCGGAAGGGGGCGGACAGGCGGCGCACGGTGTGGACCGGGACGGGGGTGTCCACCACCGGGGACACGACGACCGGCGGCGGCTCGGGCATCGGCCCAACGACGGGCTCATCGCACGTGGCGAAGGGGTAGCCCGCGAGGTACTCGGCGAGCTCGAGGAACCGGTCCTGGTTGCGATCGGCCCGGTGGAAGGCCTCGGCGCCGCAGACCGGCACGGGGTCGCCGTCGATGAAGTCGATCACGGCCGAGACGTCGCCGGTGCCCCCGGCGGGGGTGAGCTTCACGGCCAGCTTCATCACCGTGGTCCGGTTTGCCTGCACCCGATCCACCTGCGACGCCTCGCCGATGGCGCGGCCCTCATCGTCGAACGCCTGAACGAGGAACTCGATCGCGCCAGCGGAGACCTGGGCGAACGCGACCTCCACCCGTGGCACCCAGAGCTCTGCCCGCTCGAGGCGCCGGAACTGCTTGTGCCCGCGGGCGTCGATGAGGGTCAACCCGACCGCCGCGATGTCCGCCCGGGTCGCAAGGGTCCGGTACAGGGGGGTCGCGGGCTTGAGGCCAGGGAAGCTCACCTTCACGGCGCCGGCCTTGAGCGACGGCCTGACCACGAAGGGCTTCGCCGGCGGCTTCACCCCCGCGCCTCCGACGGAGGCACAGCCGGGCAGAAGCACGGCGGCGGCGAGGACGAGGGACAGGGGGCGAGCGAACGGGAACATCGGGGACCTCCTTGAAACACGGGGATACAGAACCGGTTAACGTTTTTTTGTTTTGTATTTTGTATACCAGACTTGTATACCAAGGTATCCCACGGGGCGGGTGAGAACTTGTGTTAAATCTTCATTAAAGAGCCAGGCCGCGCGCAGGCGTGCACCTGAAGCGCCCCTCCCCCCCACGGGGCTTGAAGCCGGGCAAAAGGTTAAGAATTAATTAAAAAACAGCAAAAACCACCGGGTGATTTGCTACGCTGGCGCAACCCCGTCATTCATCAGGAGCTCCGGCCATGACCCGCCCCCTTGCCCTCAGCCTCCTCGCCGCGCTCACGCTGAGCGCCTGCGGCCGGCCAGGCCTGCCAGCTGCCCCCCTGCAGGCCACCGCGCTGCGCCCCCAGGCGAGGCCCGCAGCAACGTGGCCCACGAAGCTCCTCGTCAACGGCCAGCCGGCCGCGGACTACATGAGCGCCCGGGTGAACGAGACGTGGACCTTCACGGTGGAAGGTGCCCACCTGGAGCAGATCCGCTGGGAGAGCGACGCGCGCATCAGTGGCGCCCCGAACCAGGCCAGCATCCGCGTCACCTTCCCGCAGGGGCCCACCATGTATGTGGTCCGCTGCACCGTCCGCAACCAGCAGGGCGAGGTCTTCCAGCATCGGGTGGGCGTGCTGATGCCGCCGCGGCCCACCCCGCTGCCGACGCCTCCGCTGCCGCCCTTCCCGCCGCGGCCCTAGCGCACCAATCAAGTCTTCGGCCGGCCGCCGGGCTGCAGCGCCGGGTAGATGGGCACCTCGGTGATGGTGCTGGTGCTCGCCAGGTCGATCGCCACCACGCGCCGGTGGTCCCAGCTTGCCGCGTACAGCTTGCTTCCCGCAGCATCGAGCGCCAGCCCACGTAGCGAGCCGAGGCCCGTGGCGATGAGGGTGTGGGTGGCAGCCCCATCCTGGGCGGCGTAAATCTGACCCTGGTCGTTGCTGACATAGACCGTCGGGGTGGCACCTGGGGTGGTGTCGACGGTGAGGCCGTACACCATGTCTCCCGGCACCAGCCAGGGGCTGTTGTCGACCATGAGCAAGTGAGAGCTGGCCAGATCGGCAGGGCTGAACGTGAAAACGGAGGGGGAGAACAGCCCGAAGGCGTACAGCGTTCCGCTGGCGAAGGCCCCTGGGTGAACATCCCCCGTGCCCCAGGTGCCGGTCGCCACCCCCTCTTGCCAGTAGCTAGTAGAAGCGTAGTCGGCCCCCACGTAGAGCCGGTTGGCAGCCCGATCCACGGCCACGGCCCCGACATCTCCTCCCACCACGGTCGAGGCCGTGACATCCGAAGCCACCGACCCGTTCCAACGTCGCAGCCCAAAATCCAGATCCCCGAACACCACCTGGCCGTCCGCCTCGACGTCCAAGCCCCGGTAGCGCCTCCCGCTCCCCCGATCAGCCGCGCGTAGAGGCCGGTGGGAGCGGTGGCCCCGCCCCGCCGCCGGGACCCCGTCGACCCCGTCGTCGCGAAGAGGTCCGTGGGCGCCGTCGGCGACGAGGCTGCCGGGTCCAGGGAGGTCGCTCCGGAGGCCGCGGGATCGGACTCGAAGGTCACATCAAGGTAGCCCAGGATGGCCTGAAAGCTGGTCTTGAAGGCGCTCGAGCCCCGCGAGAGGATCTCGGAGAAGCCCTTCGCGTCGGAGACCGTGCCGTTCTCGGCAAAGAAGGCGCTGGCGAAGGCCTGGAAGGTCGCCCCACCGGTGGTGCTTTCGATGGCTCGCTGGATGGCGTCAAGGGCGTCCCGGAGCGCGGTGCGTTCGGTGCCCTTCGTCTGCTCCACGGCCTTCGTGAAGTCCTCCTTGCGGAGCTTGAACCGGACCCGGCCGGCCTCGAGGGCCACGGTGCTGAGCGTGGTGTTGGGGTCGATCGGGACCTCCGCCATCATGGCGGCGGCCTGCTCCTGGTCGACCGGGTTGTTGGCCTCGAAGGCCCCGGCATCGGCCGGCGGGGTCCCAGGCGGCGGGCTGACAGGGCTGGCGGCAGCCGTGGGTGTGGGCGTGGCCACGGGAGACGGCGCCCCCGCTTCAGGTGAGCCAGGCTCGCCCTTCAAGGGGGTCCCCTCGCACCCCAGGGAGAGCACCCGGTAGGCGCAGCCCCGCGACAAGCCCCCCGTGAACGTCCCGCAGGGACCCACCGTGACGTTGGCCCCCAATAAACAGCTCTCGAAGCTGAAGGAGTCGAGCCAACCGTAGTGCGGCCCGAGGAACCCCGGCAACGTGGCAAGGGGCTGAAAGGTCCAGGACACGGAGGAGGGGGGGCATGGGATTGGGCGTGCCGAACCACCAGATCGCGTTCTGGAAGAGGGGGTTTTGCTGCTTCAGGCGGTACCGCCCTGCCCCCCGCTCTGCCTGACCGGGCAGCACCTGACCGGTGGAGGTGAAGAGCGTCACGACGGTGCGGTCTGGGGTGCGGGCCACCAGCCTCAGCACCCGGTTGCCCACGATGGGCGTGAAGGCCAGGGTCCAGCGCCCCTCGGCGTCGGTGCGCGCCACGCCGGGCAGCGCCCGCTGGCCGGCGGCATCCCAGGCCCCGAACGACAGGGGAAGGCCCGTCTCGACGTCGTAGGCCCGCAGCTCCGCGTTGGCCAGCGGCGTGGTGCCATCCACCAGGGCGCGGCCCTTCATCACCCAGACCGCATAGAGCTTACGCTCCGTGGTCTGGCCGGGCGTTGCCCCGAGGCCGCCCGGCACGAGGCCGCCTGCCAGGCTGGGGGCGAGGCCTGGCGCCACGCCCGTGGGCGCCCCCCTGGGCCGGGCGCAGGGCTCCCTCCCACACAGCCGGCCAGGCCGGTCGTGAAGGCCAGGGACAGCGCAAGGGTGGCCGGGTGTCGCATGCATCGCTCCTTTTCGGGTGTGGGGGTCCACTTGCGGCAGGGAACCCCGGGGCTCCATACCCGATCCAGGGGCACGCGTGACGGCCGCCGGGCGCCCCGAGGCCACCAACGCCGCCGAAAGGCGGCGTTTCGGGCAGGCCGCACGAAAAGGCCGGCCCCCAGCCAACGCTGGAGACCGGCTTCTCAACAGGCGCCCCGGGAGGGACTCGAACCCCCGACATCATCCTTAGGACGGACGCGTTCTATCCAACTGAACTACCGAGGCCTGGCTCCGATCATAGCACACCGATGGCCTGCCGGTGGCTCAGCGGTAATGCAGGCCGTCCGGGGCGATCGCATCCTCGGGCACGAGGCGCCAGTTACGCCGGAACACCTGCCGCGGGTCCACGGTCCGGCGCTCCCGCACCCACTCGAGCATCAGCTCCCGGATCTCGACGTTGATGGCCTCCTTCAGCGGCGCCTGCTTGAGCATCGTGTAGCCCCCGCCCCCGTTCTGCCTGTAGCTGTTCAGCGCCATCGTGAAGGTCGCGTCGTCCGCCACTGGCTTGCCCCTGTAGGTCAGGGCCGTGATGCGGTGGCCCGGCGCCTGACGGACGTCGATGGTGTAGTCCACGCCCTGCACGAAGTCGTGGTTGTAGGCCGCCTGCCGCTCGTCGAAGAGCGGCCCGCCAGGCCTGTAGGGCGCATAGCAACGGGCGCTGTGCTCCAGGTACGCCCGCAGCTGGGACCCCGTGAGCCGCACGGAGGTCAGCGTGTTCTCGTAGACGTACAGCGCCGCGATGTCCTTCACGCGCAGCTCGCCCTTCGGCAGGCTGGCGCCGGCGTTGAACACGCTCGCCGAGGAGAGCTGCGCGCCCGTCTTGGCGAGCTGCACCTCGTTCACGAGATCCATGATGGGGGTGTCCTCGATCCGCGCCCGCTCGGAGGACCACACGTCCGTCGACCGGCCGATCACCGAGTTCACGTACCGCACGGTGGCCTCGTGCGCCTGGCGCGCCACGGAGAGCACCTCGGGATCCGGCGGCACGCCCTCCGTCGTGAGCGTGCGGGAGTCCTTGTGCGCCAGCCGCCAGCGGGAGCCCTGGCGCACGAAGTGCAGGTCCACCACGGCCAGCCGCTCGCCCCACTTCTTGGCCTGCGTGAGCAGCACGCCGTGGTGCAGCAGCTTCGGAAGGTCCTTGTGCGAGTGCCCGAGCAAGATGGCGTCGAGCCCCGGGTAGGTCTCGGCGAGCCTGGCGCAGACGTTCTCCTCGGGCAGCCCCTCGTCCCTCGAGTAGCCCCCGAACGTCGCGTCGTACGGGTCGCCGAGGCCCGAGTGGATCACGACGATCACGGCGTCAACCCCCTGCTTGCGGACCTCGGGCAGCCAGCGGCCACAGGCCTTCACGATGTCCCCGAAATCGTGCTTGCCCTGCACGAAGCGGCGGTCCCAGACGGCCACGCCCGGCGTGGTGAAACCGAGGATGCCGATGCGCACCCCCCCGACCTCCTTGATCACGTAGGGCTCGAACACGGGGCGCTCCGTGCCGTGGTGGTAGATGTTGCCGGACACGAAGGGGTAGCGGGCCTCCTGGCGCGCCTTGAGCAGGTAGGGCAGGTCGTAGTTGTACTCGTGGTTGCCGACGGCGAAGGCGTCGAAGCCCATGTGGTTGTAGGCCTGCACCATCGGGTTGGGGGCCTTGGGCGCGATGCGGGCGTTGTGGTACGTCAGCGCCGTCCCCTGCAGGCAGTCGCCCGAGTCGACCAGCAGCGAAATTGGGTGCTCCGCGCGCAGCCGCTTGATCAAGGTCTGCAACCGCGCCACGCCCACGGGGGCGTCGCCGTTGTCGCCGTAGTAGCTGGTCGGGTAGATCCGGCCGTGCACGTCGGTGGTGCCAAGGACCTGCACATGAAGGCCGGCGGCCTCGGGCTGCGCGGCCGCGGGAGAGACCCCAAGGCCAGGTGGGGCAAGCCAGGCCAGGGCGGCGACAGCGGCGGCGAGCCAGGGGGCCAGGCGCGGGCGGCGGGGGGGGGACATGGGGCGGAGGACCTCCCTGGCAGGCACGGGCCTGGGTGCGGGCACAGACGCCCCGATTGTACCCGACCCCGGCGGGCTGCTGCAGGGGACGGCGCCCCTTGGCCCTCAAGCGCTGCGCCCGGCGGTGCCAGCTGGCACCGCCGGGCGCAGCCCCGGTCCCGGGGGGCCTCAGGGCACGGTGAAGAAGAAGGGCTCCGACCAGGCGTAGGGCGCCGACGTGCCGATCCGCAGGCGCCCGCAGTAGCTCTTCCCAGCCGACAGCGAGCCCGACGTGAGCCGGTACTTGGTCGTCGTGTCGTTGCCCACGGCGCTCCCGGAGCTGCTGAAGGCCGAGTTGAGCGAGCTGCTTCCAGCCTGGTAGTACCGGTCGTAGTCGTCCCTGTCCGCCAGGTAGATCCGGAGGCCGTTGCTGCCAGGCGGGGTCGTGAGGTGGACGTCGACCACGACGCCAGCGGTGCTGACGCTGGCGACACCCAGCTCGACGGGGCCCCGCGAGAGCGTCTTGCCCTTGATGGGCTTCAGCTGGGTCACGGTGCCCTCCACGTCCTCGGCCTTCACCACGACGAAGTAGGTGGTGTCGGGCTCCAGGCCCGACAGCTCGACCGGTTGCTCCAGGGCGAGGCCCGCGGAGGCGTCGGGGGCTCCGCCCGCCGCGGCGTTCGCGAGGGCGTCGGCCTGCTCGGTGGCCACGTAGATGGCCACCTTCTGGGGGACCTTGCTGGTGACCTTCACCACCAGCTTGTCCTTGGTGGCGGCCACGACGGAGGAGGCCACCGCCAGCTTCGCCGTCTTCACCGTGCCGGTCTTGGAAGCGATGGCGTTGCCGTCCTGGTCCTGGCCCTCGATCTTGTAGTAGTAGGTGGAGCCCGGCTCGAGATCCGTGAGGCTCGCCTGGTACGACGTGCTGTAGGTGTTCACGTCCAGCGCGGTTTGATCCAAGGCGCTGGCCGCACGCCCCCATGTGACCCTTGCCGTCACGGGCGCGGTGGTCGTCCACGTCAGCGAGGCCGTGTAAGTTAAGCCCTTGGCCATGAGCTTGGCGATCTTGGGGGCGACGGTGACGAACTTCTGGATCCTGCTGTTGGTGGTGAGCCCGGAGAACGGATCCTCGACGCCGAGCCTGTAGTAATAGATGGTCGAGGCTGTGAGCCCTGACAGATCATAGGTAAAGCGAGAGGTCGGCCCGCCTGCCGGCGTCACGGTGGTGGCCCCCGCCGCCAGCGTCTTGTCCGTGCCGTAGGTGACGCTCACGGTGCCCGGGGCCACCAGGTCCGCCGTGATCCGGGCTCGCGTGGCGCCCGGGAACGCCACGGCCTTCTTGGCGGCCGCGGCCAGGGCGGGCGGCGCCTTGGTGACGGCCAGCGCCTTCGCCACGTCCAGCCGGCGCGGCTTGCCAACCGGGAAGCCGGTGGTGGGGGCACCCGAGGTCTGGAGCACCTTCAGGACGCTCTGGGCCCGCCAGTCCGGCCTGGCGCTGCGGACCAGGGCCGCGGCGCCCGACACCATCGCGGCGGCGTAGCTCGTGCCGCTGTTGGGGGTCGAGCTCCACCCGTAGGAACTTCCCCACTCGGGGCCTGGCAGCGTCGTGAAGATGTTCTCGGCCGGTGCGGCCATCTTGACCCAGGGCCCGTAGTTCGAGAACGCGGCGCGGCGGTCCGCGCTCGTCGTGCCCGTGACCGACAGCACGGAGTCGTAGGCCGCCGGGTACATCGGCTGGTTCAGCCCGTTGTTGCCGGCGGCGGCCACCACCAGCACGTCAGCGGCTGCCGCCTGGTCGCAGGCCTGCCGCAGGGTCGGCGAGTCGATGGGGGTGCCCATGCTGAGGTTGATGACCTTGACACCAGGCTTGGTGATGGCCTGCAAGATGGCGTTCGACACCGAGGACGTGGTGTAGCCGCCGCTGAAGCCGCCTCCGGAGGTGGCCCTGACGGGCAGCAACTTGCACCCGGGGGCCACGCCGACGGCGGGACCGTTGCCTGCCGTGGCAGCGATGACACCCGCCACCCGCGTGCCATGCCCGCCGTAGGTTCCACCTGTGGAGTCGTCCACGCCTGAGCAGCTCGAAGAACCACCACCCGCGTTGATCCAGAGGCTCGACGCCACAACGTTCCCGGCCAGGTCCGGGTGCGTCGGGGTGCACCCGCTGGTGACGTCGAGGCCCGTGTCGACCACCGCCACCACCACCGCAGCGGAGCCGGTCTCCTGGGCCCAGGCCGCCGGAGCACCGACTCTGGCCAGGTGGGGGTGGGTGGCGTCGCTGTACTCCGGCGGCAGCGCCAGAAGCTCGAAGCTGGCGTTCGGCTCGGCGAGCAGGCAGTCCTCACGCGCCCACAGGGCCTCAAGCTCGGCCTGCAGCTCGGCCTCGCTGGCCATCTGGTACAGGTCCGCGCCCGTGGGGAGCTTCTCCACAAAGGCCCCCCGCGACGGCCGGGGGTCATCGGAGTCCGGCGTGAAGCGCACGATGAGCTCCGTGGCGCCCAGCGTCTGCAGGCCATAGCCAGCCACCCCGGCGGAGGGTGACTCCTGCTGGCTCAGGAGCCCCGGGGCCTCACCCGGGTCCTCCAGGGTGAAGCGTGTGGTGGGCACCCAGGGCTGGGCCCCGGTACAGCCTGCAAGCAGCACGGCCGTGGCGGCAAGCAAAAACCTCATCGGGTCCAGCCCTCCCCAACATCCCTCGCTCGGATCACCTACCCCAGGCCAGGCTTTTGAAACGCCGGCCCAGGCGCACGGGAAGCGGGCCTTGGGACGCAGCGGCCTCCAGCCTAGCGCTGTCACCCTCACGCCGGCGATGAAGGCCTGGTTAAAGCCGCCTGGCGGCCTCTCAGGGCAGGGTCGTGAAGCTGATCACGCTGCTGGTCTGGGTGTTGCCGGCGCTGTCCGTCACCACGAGCTGGGCATGGTAGGTCGTGCCCGGCGCGAGACCGCTGAGCGGCGCGGCGAAGCGGGTGGTGGGCGACGTGCTGCTGCCCACGACCGTGAGCTGGGCGGGGGAGAGCCCGAGCCGCAGCTGGACCGTGACGGGCAGCGTGGTGTGGCACTGCAGCGTCGCGCCACCGGCCGTGACCGACGCCGCCGAGAACTCGAGGATGTCGAGGGGCATGGTCTTGGTCGTCAGCACGGGCGAGACCGCCACGTTGCCGCGCGCATCCGTCGCCCGCACCTGGAAGAAGTAGGGCGTCGCGGGCCTCAGACCCGGGACCGTGATGATGTGCCCCGTGGCGGCAGCGCCCCCCTGGACGACCTGGGTGAGGGCCGTCCTGGAGAGGCCGTAGCGCACCTCCAGGGTCCCCGCGGCAGCGAGCTGGATCCCCAGCGCGGCGCTGGTGGGGGTGACGGCCTTGACGCCCGCCTTGGCCGTGAACGCCACCGTCCGGAAGCGGCCGACCCTGGGCGCGAGGTCCGAGCCATCCGCCGCCGTCCCCGACACGCGGTAGTGGTAGGTCCGGCCGGGCACAAGGTCGCGCAGCGAGACCTCATGCGAGCTGGCGCGCGCGCCCGTCATGCTGGCCACGACCGCGAGCGCCGACTCCGAGGGACCCACCTCCACGCGTCGCGTGGTCGGCGTGCTGGTGGTCCAGGCCAGCGTCGCCCCATACAGTCCCGGCTTTGCCGTCAGGACCTTGATCTTGGGGCCGGCCGTCGTGAACCTCAGCGTCGCGGTGCTCACGCCGTTGTTCGCCGCGTCCCGCGCGGTGATCTTGTAGTAGTAGACGGTGTTGGGGACGAGCCCCGAGAGGCTGAAGGTCGGGCGGCTGGTGCCGGCCGGCAGGGTCAGGGTGGTCGCCCCCGTGAGGGAGCTTGTGGTGCCGATCGTGAGGGCGGCCTGCACCGGCTCGTTGGCGCTGGTGGCGATGGTGCAGATCGTCGTGCTCGGGCTCGCGAGGGGTGGACCCAGCTTCGGGGGGGCATCCTTCGGCGGGAGGGCGGCCAGCACCTTGGGGACGTCGAGGCGCTTGAGTGCGGCGTTGCCTTTGAACCCGGTGACGCGGGCTCCTGGCCGCTTGAGCGCCAGCTCAAGCTGCTCGGTGGTCCATGTCGGCCGCACGCTTTTCAGCAGCGCCGCGGCCCCGGCCACGAGCGGGCAGGCCATGCTCGTGCCGCTCTTGAGGCCGTAGCCGCCGTCGAAGGTGGTGCTGAGGATGTCCACCCCCGGCGCCGCAAGCTCCACCCAGAGGCCATGGTTGGAGAAGGACGCCCGCGCATCCGTGGAGGTGGTGGCCCCGACGGCCAGGACCGCCTCGTAGGCCGCCGGGTAAAACGGCGACGTGACGTTCGAGTTGCCCGCCGCGGCCACCACCAGCACGCCCGCGAGGGCCGCCTGGTCCACCGCGGCCCGCAGCGTGGGAGAGTCACTCGGGCTGCCGAGGCTCAAGTTGATCACCTGAGCCCCCTGCTGCACCGCGTGCATCACGCCGTCCGCCACGTCCGCGATCAGCAGCGTCGCGTCGCCGGCTCGGATGGGCAGGATCTTGCAGCCGGGCGCGGCTCCGACGCCGCCGAGGCCGTTGCCGGCGGCGGCCGCGATGATCCCGGCCACGTGGGTGCCGTGGCCCTGCCTGTCGGTGGGGTCGGCGTCATTATCCACAAAGTCAAACCCCCCGGGAGCCAGGTTCGGGGCAAGATCCGGGTGGTCGAGATCCACCCCGCTGTCCACCACGGCCACCACCACGGCCGCGTCACCGAGCCCCTGGGGCCGGTCCCAGGCCGCGGGCAGGCCGACCTTGGAGACCCACCACTGGCCGGAGACGAGCGGGTCCGCCGGCGTCAGGAAAGGCTCGGCCCGGACGTTGGGCTCGGCGAGCAGCACGTCCGGGTCCTGCCACAGGGCCTCGAGCTCGGCTCGCAGCTCGGCCTCGGAGTCGAGCACCCACAGCTCGCCGCCCGTGCGCAGCCGGCGCACGAAGGCCCCCCGCGAGGGCGTCCGGTCCGCGGCATGGGGCGCGAACTGCACGATCAGCTCCCGCGCCCCCAGCGTGGCGAGCCCGTAGCCGGCCACCGCGGCGGGGGTTGTCCGCGGGGCGACCGCAGGAGCCTCAACCTCCCCCACGGCGAGCCGCGCGGCGGGGAGCTGCGGGGCGACCGTGCATCCTGCCAGCAGCAACAGCAGGGGGCTTGCCACCCGTTTTTTCATCGGCATTTCCTCCGCGAAGCGACCTCCGGCCGCCCCCCACGCCAGGGACAGCGGCACCAACCTGGCGTTGGGATCGTTGTACCGCGTTCGCCAACAGGTCAAACCCCCAGCGAGGCGGACGCACGCCGGGCGAGGCACGTAACCGACGAGCGAGGCGACGATCGGCGTTCAGGGCCAGCGATGCAGGCCGGGCTCCTTTGCCGGCCGCTGTCAGTTCGCGGCCGTCGTCGTCGCCGGCTCGTCGACCGTCACGGCGAAGCGGCCGCCATCGGCCAGCGTCAGGGCCAGGGCGACCTGGTTCAGGCCGGCCCGGATCGGGAAGTCGCTCAGCGTCCCGGAGGCGATCATGCCCGGAGCCTCCTGGGCTGCCTCCAGGCCCGTCTCGGTGTCGAAGGCGGCGGCGTCGCCGCCCCGGTACAGCCGCAGCACCAGCGTGTAGCCCTCGCCGGGCGTGAGGTCATCGAAGGCCAGCGTCGCGCTGCGGGTGTTGGTGCTGGGCGACACGACGGCCGTGGCCCGCAGGCGCCGGGGCGCGAAGCCGGCACGGGCGTTCGAAAGCCACGCCCGCGCCGTGTCCCAGTCGAGCTGCTGCACCTCGAGCAGGCGCCAGGCCGGCCGGCCCAGGGCCTGTTGCACCTGCATGCGCAGCCGGCCGCGCCCGGAAGCCTCTCCCTCCGGGCGCAGCCAGGTCATCCCGCGCGTCGCTGTGGGGCGGGGCGTGTCGCAAGCCCCGGTGGCCAGGGCGACAAGGGCGAGGCAGGCGAGGGCGGCGCGGGGTCGGGGCATGGGCAGGGGTCGGGGTCGGGGTCTCGGGGCGCCTTCAGTGTGGGGGCCGCCGCAGGCCGCCGTCTGTGCGCTGCATCAGCCCGGCGGGCCCGGCCAGCGGTCCCGCGGCGCCACCACGATCACCTCGTCGCCGGGTCCGACAGGGCGCCAGCCCTCCGCGCCCGTCAGCGCCAGCCAGGCCTCGCCGGCGCGCCGGTGGGACAGCGGCGTCAGCCCTGCTGCCATCCAGGCCTCGTGCCCTGCGCCCAGCAGCGGGTGGCCCGGCTCCAGCCGCAGGCACCCGGCCACGAACAGGCGGCTGCCCAGGTCGAAGGCATCGAGCAGGTGCTCCCCGGCCGCGGCCGTGGCGAAGGCGGGCGCCGCGATCGCCGAGGGGCTGCGGGCCAGGTGGATGCCGAAGGACCGCTCCAGGTGCCCGGCAAGGTCCGGCTCGAAGAGCCGCACGGCACAGGTGGCCCAGGGGTTCACCTCCTGGGCCACGAGCGCGAGCTCCAGGTTGGTGTCGTCGTCATCGGTCACGGCGATCAGGCCCCGGGCGTCCTCCAGATGCGCGTCCGCCAGGGCCGAGAACACATCGGCACGCACCAGCACTGGCACCCCGACCCGGCGGGCGCGCTGCAGGTAGCGGCCCTCCGGGTTGCGCTCGATGGCCACGCACGGATGCCCGGCGCGCACGAGCTCCTCGGCGATGCGGAAGCCCACCGTGCCGAGCCCGACAATCACGAAGTGGTCGGAGGCGGGCATGGGGGTGCGAACGAGCAGGGCGCCGAGGCGGAAGCTCAGCAGCTTCTCCGTGACGTAGGCGCCGAGCACCGCCATTGTGAGGGAGCCGAGGAGCATCAGGCCGACGACGAACCAGAGCGTGGGGGCGGGGCCATTGAGGATGGAGATGTCGCCGAACCCCACGGTGGTGATGATCTGGACGCACAGGTAGACGGCCTGCTGCCAGCTAAGCCCCAGTGCGTCGGGGAACACCAGCGCGCTGGCCCCGAGCATCGTTGCAATCAGCGACAGCACCAGCCACAGCGCGTCGTGCCGCCGCAGCCAGGCCAGCTCCCGCCCGGCCCGACGCCACAGCCTGCGCCAGGCCGGGCTGCCCCCCAGGGGCCGCAAGGGGAAGCCATGGTGGTCACCGAGCCCGGCCCCCTCGGCCAGGGTCGCCACGACATGCGTGCCGTCAGCCGTCATGCCCTCTGCGAGACGGAGGGCGCGGGCCGGCACCTGGGCAGCGGGCCAGCGCCGCAGCACGAACCGCCCGCCAGGAAGGTCGAGGCAGTGCAGGATGTCCGCGTGCAGGCTGGCGTACGCGAAGATCGGGGCGCTCACGGCGGCCACGTCCAGCACCTGGCAGCGCGGCAGGTCGCGCGTCACCCGCTGGACCAGCCGCTCGTTGAAGAGGCGCAGCACGAGCCGCACGTCGGGGGCCACGACCCGGGCCACCAGCGCCACCGCCAGGTTCGTGAGGTCATCCCCCGCCACGGCGACGAGCGCCTCCGCGTCCGGCAGCCCGGCCGCCGCGAGCGTGGCCGGCTCCCGCGCGGAGCCCCGGATCAGGGGCACCCCCCAGGCCTCGCAGCAGGCCGCGAAGGCGACGGGTGGGTCGGGATCGATCACCCGCACGGCCTCCCCGATGGCCACCAGCCGCTCCAGGGTGCGGAAGCCGAGCTCGCCGAGGCCACACAGGATGACGTGGCCGCGGGGCGGCGACGCCTCAGGTGGCAAGCGCAAGCCCCTCGGCGGGCACCGCGATGCGCCCCCCTCCGCGCGCCCGCTCCTGCCGGTGGAGGGCCGTCACGGCCTGCACGGGGGTGAACACCTCGCGTCGCGTCACTCGAAGCTCCCGAAAGCTCGACGGCTCCCGGGGCCAAGTACCCCGTGGGCGGCTCGGGCTCACGCGTCGTCGTCGGGATCGGCCTCGGTGAGGTAGTCCGCGTGCACCCAGCCCGTGCGGCCTTCCGCCGTCTCCACCTCCACCCAGGCGCCCTGGGCGTCCGTGGCCGTCACGGCCTCGCCGCGCGCCAGCGTGTCGACCACCGACGCCCGGCGGCTGGGCCGGCTGCGGACGTTGAGGCCGTCGGCCAGGGCCCAGAGCGTGGTGCCGCTCGCCAGGGCCGCTGCCCCCGCCGTGCCCAGGGCCACCAGGCTGGCGGCCCCCACGCCGACGGCCGCCCACCGGGAGGCCCGCCGCCAGGGCGACTTGCGCCGGGGCTTCCTGGCCCGGTGGGTGGTCCAGCTGTGGCCCTTGCCACGGTGGTAGCCGCCTCCCCGGCGACCCCGGGCCTCGCCTGGCCCGTCAAGCGCAGGCCAGGCCAGGATGGCCACCAGCAACACCGCCACGGCCCGCTTCACGGTCGGGGCCTCCGGTCGCGGGCTTCGCGGCGGCGATGCAGCTCATCCTCGGCGCGGACGGCCTCCCGCCAGTGCCAGCCCACCTCCGGCGGGGCCTGATGGGTGGCGGCCCAGGCCTTGTGCGCCCAGGCCCGGCGCTGCAGCGCCTCGTCGGTGGGGTGATCGGACATCGGGACCTCCCGGGCGTGGACGCCCGAGGAGGTTGTACCCAACTTTGCGGGTTTGGAAAGGCGGCCTCATGGCGGCTGGGAGAGGAGAAGGGGCTTGCCGCACGACGACCGGAGCGCCGAGCGCAAGGAGCGAGGAGGGCGCCTCCTGGGCGATGGAGGCAACCGACGCGCGACGCTGCGTTCGGCGTTCAGGGCCAGCGATGCTGGCCCGGCTCAGTTGACCGCCGCGATCAAGCCCCCAGCACGCCGTGGATGGCGCGGCTGACCAGCCCCGGGATGCCGGTCGCAGAGAGCAAGGACTGCCCCAGCCCGTAGCCGAGCAGGCCCCCGACCACGCCCACCACCCCGGCCATCGCCCCTGTCGCGCCGAACAGCCCCACCAGGCCCCCCGCGAGCAGGGCAGCGCCCGTGCCGCCCGCGAAGGCCCCGAGCGTGTCGTTGGTGAAGCGCGCCACGGCCGTGCCGGCGCTGGCGCGCCCCTGCATCAGGTCGAGCCCGTGCTTGATCCCCGAGGCGATCGCCTGAACCAGCGCGGCCCGCTTCATCAGGGGCAGGGCACGCTGCAGGCTGCCGGAGAGGCTGCGCAGCGCGGGGGCCTTCAGGCCGGTGTAGATCGCGTTGTACAGGCCTGCAAGCCCCCGGAGATCAACCTCGAGCGAGCCACCCTGCGCGGACGCTGGCGCTGGCCCCGCCGGGGACCTGAAGGCGGCGGCGTCCGGCGCCAGCGGCGCACCTGGCGGCAGGGGCGCCGGACCTGGCTGCGGCGTGACGGTGGGCGCAGGCAGGGCGCCCGGGGGGGCCGGCGGCGGCGGCGCGAGGGGGGCCACGGGCGGAAGGGGGGCCATCGGGGTCATCACTGCGTCCTCCTGGGGCGAGCGGTCGACGGGCCCAGCGCCTGTCTGGGTTCATCGTCGGTGGCGGAGGCCGCGACCTTGCGGCTGGCGTGGGCCGGCAAGGGTAAGGACACTTTAACAATTCAGAAAGGAATGACGCAGGCCTCAAGCCCCCCCCGCCCAGGCGGCTGCCGGCAGGCGCTTCACCTGGCGGGCGCCCACGTCGACGATGAGCAGGTCCCCCTCCGGCGTCGTGGCGATGCCCTTGACGTGGATCAGCCCGGTGTCTGGCATGTCGCCTGACAGGTTGGCCGTGCCGGGGCCCGCGACGGGGGTGTAGCTGCCGGTCTCGGGGTCCACGCGGTACACATGGCGCCTGGCGGCGAAGGCCACCAGGCCGGAGGCCGTCGCCGTGAGGCGTCCCCCCTGGGTCTCCCCGGGCTTCCAGGTGGCCGCGAGCCCATCGGCCGGCAGCGCGACGGGCTGCTCCCCCGGGCGCCAGCGCCACGTGGCCCCGTAGGCCCGCACGAGCCAGCCGCCGCCGGGGAGGGGGGCGAGGCCGTCCGCCGGGTGGCCGTTCGGCCGCCAGCCGAACGCCGCCTCGTCATCAGGATCAAGGTCGCCCTCCGGATCGTCAGGGCGAGGCGGGGCGGGAAAGGCCGCAAGGGGCTCCGCGCCAGCCTCCTCGGGCCAGGCGACCAGCCGCATCTCGTCCTCGCGTCGCACCAGCGCGACGCCCGCCGTGGGGCTGGTGGGCCAGACGTCCAGCCAGGCCCTGTCCAGCGGCTCGGAGCGGATGGCGAGCGTCGTCAGCGTCCCATCCTGCAGCCGGCGCACGGCCAGGGTGCCGTCCAGCAGCCACACCGCCCCGTCCGGCGCGAGCCGCAGGCGTCGCGGCTGCACGAAGTAGGCCTCGGGGGCAGGCACGGCGTAGCGTTTGCCGAACAAGAGCTGAACCGCCGTGCCGCCCGGCAGGAAGGAAAGCTCCTCAGGCTGGCCGGGCACACCCCCCATCATGTAGCCCTGGTTCCAGGGCACCCCGGCGAACCGGGCGGCGACGCGATCGACCACGCGAAGCACCTGCCGCGAGCTGTCCTCGACCACGAGGAGCTGGCCCGAGGCGTCGAGCACGGCCGCCAGGGGGCGCGCCAGCGCCGTGGGCGTGTCGACGGTGGAGCCCGACGGGCTCAGCGTCCCGTCGCCCGCGAGCATGGTGATGGCCCCGTCAGCGCCGATCAGCCCGACGCTCGCCCCGCCCTGGATCCAGCGCCCCTGCGCGTCGCCTCCCACCTGAAGCGTGGGGTAGGAGGCCATCTGTGCCCCTCCGAAGTCGCTCTTGGTGGGGGCAGGGCGCAGCATCGGCGGCCAGGCGGCCGTGGTCGCCGCGCTGAGGGCCGTCACGGCCCCGCTGTCGGGCGCCACGAACCACAGCGCCCCCGCATCGTCGGCCACCGCCAGGGCCCCGTCCTCGCACAACCCCAGCCAGCGCCGGT
Organism: Candidatus Sericytochromatia bacterium; assembly: GCA_035284865.1. Lineage (GTDB taxonomy): Bacteria > Cyanobacteriota > Sericytochromatia > S15B-MN24 > JAQBPE01 > JAYKHL01. Next base: position 37,506 of record JAYKHL010000027.1, read on the forward strand.
GGTTCACCGCCACGGAGCCCCCGAAGGGGATCTCCTGCTGGGCCTCGGGCACCGCCAGGGGCGAGGGCAACGCGGTGTCGCTGCCCCGCCACCAACCCCTGACACGCCCGGTGGGACCAGCCTGGTCGGTGAGGAAGTAGGTCGTCCCGTCGGGCCGGCGCGCCATCGCCAGCAACTCGACGCCGGGTGGCATGGGTGGCGCGGTGGCACCCGCCACCCCCAACACCCCGCCGCCCGTCACGACCAGGGCCCCCCCGGCCGGCACCGGCAGCACGGCGTGGGCAGCCAGCCGGTCCTCGCCGTCGGACGCGGGTGGTGGGGCCACCCACAGGCGCTCCAGCGTGCCGTCGGCCCGCACGCGGTCAAGCCGGTGCGCGCCGAGCAGCAACGGCCGGCCCTCCGTGTCGATCGCCAGCGCCACGACCTCCCCGAGGTTCACGTCGAGCGCGCGCGCCCCGACCGGCGGATCAGGGATGTCCTCGACGCCCCCGCCGAGGCCCGCCACGGCGACGAGCCTGCCGGCCGCGAGCTTCCAGAGCCGGCCGCTGCCTCCGTCCATGACGTAGCGCGTGCCGTCGGGCGCGACCGCCATCCCCGTGAGGCGGGCGAACCGCGCCCGCGTGGCGAGCTCACCCGCACCGAGATCGGACTGCCCGGCCACGACCATCGCCCTGCGCACCTCCTCATAGAGGGCGTCCAAGCTGGCCTCGCGGCTGCGCAGCGCCTCGACGACGCCGATGGCCGTCGCCACGTCGAGCCGCTCCGGGGCCGCCGTGAGGGCGCGTCCGGTGGCCTGGCGCGCCTGGACCTCGAGCTCCGCCGGCAGCCGCTCCAGCGAGGCCTGGGGGTCCGGCTGGGTGCGGGCGAAGCGCTCGAGCACGTAGGCGCTCATCACGGTGCTGGCGAGGTCGAGGTCGGCCGTCTGCACCGTGCGAGGCACGAGCGCGGCCGCCTGGGTGGCCTGGCCGGCGGCCTGGCAGACGATGACGACGGCCTGATCGGCGGGCACAGCGCGAAACGCGAAGCGCCCCTCGGCGTTGGTGGTGGTCACGTAGGGCTTGCCGTCGCGGTCCCGGAGGGGCTCGCCACGGGCGTCCACGAGGGCCACAGGGGAGGAGGCCACGGGGACCTGGGCCAGACCCTCGCCCTGCGCGAGGCCGTAGCGCTGGCCGGCCAGCAGGCCAGCCCCGTTGTTGGAGACGAGGCCGCCGCCGTGGTTGCCCAGGAGGCCTCCAACCCGGTCGCCAAGCAGCTCGGCCGGCAGCGTCACGCGGCCCTGCAGGGCCGCTGCAGGGACCACCGGGCTGCCCTGCTCCGGGCCGAGGGGCTTGCCGGCGGCGCCCTGGTCGCTGATCTGCGTCCCGGGCAGGGTCGTGAGGTCTGGCCCGAGCGTCGCAGGCGCCTTCGCTGGCCGGGTGACCGCGGGCCGCGAGGGGGCCGGGGCGCCCTGGCAGGCGGCGCTGGCGAGCGTCGCGAGGGTGAGGATGTGGGCCAGGACAAGGTGACGCATGGGCGGACGCTCCTGCGCGCAACATACCCGGCCCCATCCGTGCCTCGCACCGCCGTGGGCGGCGGGCCGGCCGGCCAGCCGCCCCGCCGGGCCTCCCCCCCCCACCAGCTGCAGCCGCTCCCGTGCCAGCCCAAACCGCCGCCGGCGCTCCGTCGGGCTCCCGGCGAAGGAAAGGCCAGCCGGGCAACGGCCACCCAC
>JAYKHL010000028.1:0-27028 GCA_035284865.1 Candidatus Sericytochromatia bacterium
GGCCGGTACTTGCGATAGAGGGCGACGTAGGCGGTCATGGGGGTCATCATAGCGGGAAACAGCGCGGCCCGCGACGGGCCGCCCACGGCGGGTGCGCCAGGCGCCCCCGCGAGCGCCCGCCGCCCCCGACCCGCCAGCCCGGAGGGGCCGCCCCTACAGCGTCACCGTCCGGACGTCGAAGAACCCCGGCAGCGCCCGCAGCTTTGCCAGCACCTCCTCGGGCACAGGCTGGTCGAGGTTCAGCACCATGAGCGCTGGCCCGCTCACCCCCCGCCGCCCGAGCTGCATGCCGAAGATGTTGAGGGCATTCTCGCCCAGCAACGTGCCCACCTTGCCGACCGAGCCGGGCACGTCCTGGTGGGGCGCAAAGAGCAACGTCCCCCGCAGGAACAGGTTGAAGGCGTAGTCATCCACCTGCACCACCGCGGGCAGGTCCTGCAGCAGCAGGGTGCCAGCCACGATCCGCTCGCGCTGCGCCGTGCGGACCCGCACGCGGATCAGCTCGACGTAGTCCCCGGCATCCGGCATCCGAACCTCCGCGACCTGGATGCCGCGTTCGCGGGCGAGCAGGCCGGCGTTGACGAAGTTGACCCCCTCCGCGAGCGCCGGCGTCAGCAAGCCCTTCAGCACCGCGTTCGAGAGCGGCCGAGCCTCGACCTCGGCCAGGGTGCCGGCGTACGTGATCTCCACGGCCTCCACCGGCCCCTCGCAAAGCTGAGCGGCCAGGGCGCCCAGCCTCTCCGCGAGGCCCATCGCCGGCCGGAGGGCTGCCAGGAGCTCCGGCCGCAGGTTGGGGATGTTGACGGCGCTCCGTGCCTCCCCCCCCCGCAGCACCTCCGCGATCTGCTCGGCCACGTCGATCGCGACGTTGAGCTGGGCCTCCTCGGTGCTCGCGCCGAGGTGGGGGGTGAGCAGGACGCGATCGCCCAGCTCGCGAAGCGCGTCGTTGGTCAGCGGCTCCTGCGCGAAGACGTCGAGCGCAGCCCCACCGATGCGGCCACTCCGGATCGCCTCGACGAGGGCGCCCTCGTCGATGATCCCGCCCCGCGCGCAGTTGACGATCCGCAGCCCGGGCTTGGCCCGCTCCAGCATGGCCGCGTCGAGGAGGTGGGTCGTCTCCGGCGTCTTGGGCACATGAAGCGTGAGGAAGTCAGCCTCGGCCACCACCTCTTCCACGCTGGCCAGCCCGCAGCCCAGCTCGGCCGCCCGCTCGGCCGTGACAAAGGGGTCGTAGGCAACCACCCTCATGCCAGCAGCGCGCGCCACGTTCGCGACGTGCGAGCCAATCTTGCCGAGGCCCACGACGCCCAGCGTCTTCCCGAACAGCTCGATGCCCGTGTACTTGCTGCGCTTCCACTCGCCCCGCTTGGTCGAGGCGTCGGCGGGCGCCACATGGCGCGCGAGGGCAAACAGCAAGGCCAGGGTGTGCTCGGCGGCCGCGATGGTGTTGCCTGCCGGCGAGTTGACGACCACCACGCCCCGCCGGGTGGCTGCCGGCACGTCGATGTTGTCGACGCCGACGCCCGCCCGACCAATGATGCGGAGCTTCTTCCCTGCCTCGATGACGGCGGCGGTCACCTTGGTTTGCGAGCGCACCATCAGCGCGTCATAGTCCCCGATGCAGGCCACGAGCTCCTCGGGCGTCAGGTCGGTGCGCACCTCGAGGGCGGCGAGGCCCTCGAGGGCCGTCAGCCCGGAGGGCTCGATGGGATCGCTGACCAGCACCCGGGGCTGGGTGACGGGGGGGGCGACGGCGGCCCCGAGGGTCTTGGCGTCGGACATGGGCTATCTCCTGAATCGGGCAGCGGGACGATCGCCGCAGCGGCGGCGGACAGGCCTGCGGGTCAGGCCGAGGCGGCGACGGCCGGCCGGGCAAGCAGGGCCTCCTGCGCGGCCCGGACCCCGGCGCCCAGCGGCACGACGGCCCCCAACCGGGCACACGTGACCTCGAGCGCCGCGAGCACCGTCAGCATGTCGAGCGGCTGGTAGAAGCCGAGGTGGCCCACGCGGAAGATCCTGCCGGCCATCTTGCCCTGGCCTCCGGCCAGCACCAGGCCGAAGTCCTCCTGGACCCGCCTGCGCAGGACGTCGGCCTCCACCCCATCAGGCGGATACACCGCGGTCACGGAGCGGCTGGCGATCGCCTCGTCCGTGACCACCGGCCGCAGCCCGATCGCCGCGAGGCCCGCGCGCAGCATCCGCGTCATGGTCTCGTGGCGCGCAAAGAGGGCCTCGAGGCCCTCCCCCTGCATGACGCGCAGGGCCTCGTGCAGGCCGTAGATCTGGGGCAACGCCGGCGTCCAGGGGGTCTGGCCCTTCGCATCGAACTGCTTGTGGGTCGTGAAATCGAAGTAGTAGCGCGGCGCCGTGGCCTCGGCATGGGCCCGCCACGCGCGGGCCGAGACCGAGACCATGCCCAGCCCGGGCGGGATCATGAAGGCCTTCTGCGAGCCCGTGACGACGATGTCGAGCTCCCAGGCATCCACGGGCAGGGGCACCACGCCCAGGCTGCTGACGGCGTCCACCAGGATGAGCAGGTCCGGCCGGGCGCGGCGGGCGGCACGCGCCAGGGCCTCGAGGGGCTGCATCACGGCGGTGGACGTCTCGTTGTGGGTCACGAGCAACACCTTGTAGGGACGCTCCGCAAGGGCAGCCTCCAGCGCCTCGGGCGCCATCGCCTGGCCGTAGTCAATCGCGATCCGCGTCACGCGGCCCCCGAACCGCTCCGCCATGTCCGCGAAGCGGGCGCCGAACTCGCCCGCCACCAGGGCCAGCACCTCGTCGCCAGCGGACAGGACGTTGGAGACGGCTGCCTCCAGCCCCCCCGTGCCCGAGCTGGCCCCGAGCAGAAGAACGTCGCCCTCGGTCTGGAACAGCCAGCGGGTGCCCTCGATGCAAGCCCGGTACATCTCGGCGAACTCCGGCCCCCGGTGGTTGATCATGGGCCGTCCGAGGGCCTGGACGACGACCGGCGGGATGGGGGTGGGCCCCGGCAGCATCAACCGCAGGTGTTCGCGCATGTGATCGTTCACTGAAGTTACCTCACAGCAGGACGCGTGCGGCCGGCACCATCGGCGACCTTCCAGGCCCATTATGCCACGGGCGCCAGGCGCGCGACATCGCTCCCCCTCGGGCTGCAAACCAGGGCGCAGGCCGCCGCGCCTAGGGCTGTGTCAGCCCGGCCTTTCCGTCCCACAAGCGCCCCGCTCCATCGGCCTGCCGCCGCCGGCGGCCAGCCAGATCGCGGTTGTAGGCGTCGAGGGCCTGGTCGAGCAACGCCTCGTTCGAGGAGGCCGCCGCCGTGGCCCCCGCCCACAGACCAACGCCAGCCAGCAGCGCGGCGCCTGTCCCCACGAAGAACACCGGCTGCATCTCCCGCGTGGCGTTCGTCAGGTTGTAGCCCACGCCACCGAGGGTCGCGGCGAGGCTGCCGAGGGCCACCAGGGTGCCCACCCGGGCGAGCCCGGTGGTGTAGGCCGCCGCATCCTGGTACCGGAGCAGGTAGCTCGTGCCGCCGGGCGAGGCGCTCACGATCTCCCACACGAACGGCGACGCCACATGGTTGGGCCACAACCAGTCCGTGCCGGGGTGGCCTCCGAGGCCGTAAAAGACGTGGCCCTCGCTGCCATCGAGGCGGAACCACCGTCCCCCTCGCCGGCCCCGCTGGGCATCCGGCACGTACGCGACCTCCTCGTCCCGGGCCACGAACTCCCCCCGCTCCAGCCACCCGGCCGGCCGGATGTCGTCCGCCCGGGCGGGCCAGGCGAGCGCGGAAGTCAGGAGGGCGGTGACGATCAGGCCTCGGAGCGTGAACATAACACCCCATTATACGCACGCCCCGGGGCGGCACAGTGACGGACGCCCGTCGCCTGGGGGGGAGATGGGCGGCGGCTATCCTGACACCAGGGGGGGCCTGGGATGTTGCCACGGACGCTGGAGGGGGGCGGCCTCGTCGCCCGGTTGCTGCCTGAGGGCCTCGAGGTGGTGACGCCTCAGGGCCGGCCGTTGCTCACGGGCATCACGGCGCGGATCGGCCTCGCCGACGGCACGACGTGGGCGCTGCCTGCCGGCCCGTGGCAGGCCCAGGCGCCCGGGGCGCAGCGCACGGGCCTCAACCCTGGCGGCATCCGCCGGCGAGGGGGGGACATGCGGCTCACCTGGACCGTGACGCCCCACCCGCAGGGCCTGCAGCTCGGCCTGTGCGCAACCAACTGCTCCGAGGCCCCCCTCGCCGTCTCCTGGCTCGAGGTGCTGGCGGCGCCCTGGCCCGACGGCTGGCGTCCCGAGGCGCTGCGCGTGAGCCAGGCGGGCTGGCAGAGCTGGAGCCCCGCCACGCCCGGGCTGCCCCTGGTCCGGCAGCGCCCGCTCCCGGAGCCCCCGATCGCCGGCCTGGCGGGGGCGCCGACGGCGGGCTTCACCTCACCGTGGGTGTGCGAGATCGACCCTGGCGAGGCCCCTGGCTTGACCCTGGGCTTCTTGCAGGCGGTGCGCTGGCCGGGGCTCATCCACCTGGCCCCGGGCTGGCGGGGCGGCCGCCTGGTGGCCACCTGCCTGACGGCGGGGGAGGTCCTGGCGCCCGGCGCGGAGCTCACCGCCGAGCCCCTGCTGCTGCTGCCCGAGGGCCCCGAGGCGCTGGGTCGCTATGCCGAGGCAGTGGCTGCCCACGTCGGCCTGTCGCAGCCGCCGCGCCCGGCGCCGCGCGGGTGGTGCAGCTGGTACACCCACTTCGGGGCCGTGACGGAGGCCGACGTGCTGCGCAACGCCCACGCGCTGGCCGCCCAGCGCCCGATGCTCCCCGTGGAGGTGATCCAGGTCGATGACGGGTGGCAGCACGGGCTGGGCGACTGGCTGCGTCCCTCCCAGGCCTTTCCCCACGGCCTGGCAACGCTCGCGGCGGCGCTGCGACAGCTCGGGTTTCGCGCAGGCCTGTGGCTGGCGCCCTTCGTGGTGGGGGCCCACAGCGAGGTGGCCCACGCCCACCCCGACTGGCTCGTGCGCGGCGCGGCCGGAGAGCCCCTGCTGGCCCTGGACCACTGGGGCCAGCGCTGCCACGCCCTCGATCTGGCCCGGCCAGAGGTGCGCGCCCACCTCAGCCACGTGGTGAGAACGCTCGTGGCGGGGTGGGGCTTCGACTTCCTCAAGCTCGATTTCCTCTACGCCGGGGCGTTGCCCGGCCCCCGTGCTGGTGGCGCCAGCCCGCTGGAGGCCTACCGCCTCGGCCTGGCGGCCCTCCGGAACGCCGCGGGCAACGGCTACCTGCTGGGCTGCGGGGCGCCGCTGCTGCCCTCGGTGGGGCTGGTCGATGCGATGCGGGTGGGGCCGGACGTGGCCGCCACCTGGTGGCCCCCGGATGGCGATGCGTCCGCACCGGCCCTCGCCAACGCCCTGCGTAGCAGCCTCGCCCGGGGCTGGATGCACGGCCGCTGGTGGTGGAACGACCCCGACTGCCTCCTGCTGGGCGCCGAGCACCGGGGGCTCACGGCCGCCGAGCAGGGTGCCTGGGCCGCGGCGGTGCTGTTGTCGGGGGGCGCGCGGTTCCTGAGCGACGAGGTCCCCGCGCTCTCCGCCGATGCCTGGGAGGTCGCCGCCAGGGTGTTCGCCCACCCGGCCGGAGCCGCCGGGCGGGTGCTCGCCTGCAACGACGACGCGTTACCCACCCGCGTCTGGCAGCCCGTGCCAGCCTGGGGGGCCGCGGCGGGGCTCGCCGCGATCTTCAACCCCACGGACCACCCCCAGGGGATCAGCGCCTCACCCCACGCCTGGCCGGGTCCCCCCCACCCCTGGGTGCTGGTCCCGGGCCGGCGCCCCCCCAGGTGGCGGCCCTGGCGGGGCGCGTTGCGGCTGGCCCTGCCCCCGCACGGGGTGGCGCTGCTGCTCGTCGCCCCGGCCCCCCGGCCCCCCGCCGCGGGGGGCCGCTGGCCCGGCGAGGCGTTCCCGCTACCTCAGGGCTGAAACCCACGTGGCATCGGCACGCCGGCCGGCACGGGCACCCCCTCGACCGCACAGATCTGCCGCACGACCCGGGCGGCCGACCACGCCGCCCCATCCGAGTGCGTGCCCTCCGTGAAGTCGCCAGCGAGATACAGCCGCCCTTGCGGCCTCCGGAGTTCCTCGGAGAGCGCGTCGAAGCGCGACCGGCCCAGCGGCCAGGACGCGATCGCCCGGGGGTGGTAGCGGACGAAGTTCATATACCGCACGTGGGGCGTGATCCCCTTGAACTGTGCCTCCAGCGCCGCTCCAATGGCCGTGCGGGCCTCGTCGATGGAGCCCGTCCGGGCGTTGAAGACCTCCGCATGATCGCCCGTCACGAGCAGGTTCAGCACGGTGTGCGCCCCCCCGTCGCCCTCCGGGGTGTTCCCCCCATAGATGACACCCAAGGGTCCCCCCGTGAGGATCGGCAGGATCTCCTCGCCCCCGGGGGTGGTCCAGAACCTGCGAGCCGCCGCATCCAGCACGACGTGGGCGGTGAAGTACGCCCCCCAGGTCTGCGTCCCGATGGCCTCCTGGACGCGCGCCGACAGCGGGGGCGTGACCTGCACCTCATACAGGCGGAAGAGCGGCATGGTCGAAACCACGTGCCGAGCCCGGAAGTGGTGGGTCGCGAAGCGGGCCGTCTCCAGCGCCGAGACCTCCACGTGGTCAGCCTCCCGATGAATGCGCGTCACCTGATGCCCCGTGAGGACGCGCGCTCGACCGATGCGGTCGGCGAGGACCTCGGCCAGCGCCTGGTTGCCCGCGCGCACATGGTGCGAACCCACGCCCTTGCCCGAAAAGATGTGCCACTCGTCAATCCCATCGAGGGCCGAGATCCGGTCCGCGGAGGTCCCGAACTCCGGTTCACTCATCGCCCGGACCAGCGCCACGGCCAGCGGCGAAAGCCGGCGATCCCGTGCCAGCCAGTCCGCGAAGGAGACGGTCTGAAGGGCGAGCAGATCGGCCGGCACCGGCCGGGTGGCGAGGCGCGCGTAGCGTGCCTGCATGTCGCGGTCCCAGGCCTGAAATCCGGTCAACTCCCTGGGTGGCAGCACCGAGCGGACAAACGCCTCGTTGGTGTCCTGCGTGAAAGCGTACAGCCGCCCCTTGTGAAGGAAGCTGGAGAAAGCCGTGGCGGACTCCTCGAGCTGGACGCCCAGCTCCTGCGCGAGCGCGATGCTGGGGTTGGAGTCCCAGAACTCCTCGAGGCCCGCCTCGGCAGCCACGCCCTCGGGGTACCGCGCGGTGCGCATCCGGCCCCCCACGCGATCGGCAAGCTCGAGCACGACGCACTCCAGCCCCGCCTGCCGCAGCCTGTAGGCTGTCGTCAGCCCGGCCAGGCCGGCCCCGACCACGACGACGCCGGTTTCCCGGGCCAGCGCGCTGGACCCTGCCTCCGGCATCCCCGGCGGCCGAGCAGCCCTCGCGGCCGGCCCCGCCCAGGCCACGAGGCTACAGGCCACGGCCCCGACCACCCAAGACCACCAACCACGCGCCATGGCGCCCTCCCTCTGGCGAGCACACCTCGCCCGGCGCCATCGTAGGCCACCCACCCCGGCCTGGCAACGTCCGGGGCCCCACCTCACGCCCCAGGACCGGCCCGCTCCAGCCCGCACCAACAAAAAAACCCCCTCCAGCGGAGGGGGCACCAGGCGATGAGCCGAATCAGCGCTTGGAGAACTGGAAGCGCTTGCGGGCGCGCTTGCGACCGTACTTCTTCCGCTCCTTGGCGCGCGGATCGCGGGTGAGGAGATCATCCTCCCGCAACGCCGAGCGCAGATCGGGGTCCATCGTGACGAGGGCCCGCGCGATGCCGAGACGGATCGCCCCGACCTGGCTGTTGACGCCACCGCCCATCACGTTGGCGAACACATCGAAGCGTCCGACATGCTTGGCGGCCTCGAACGGAAGCGCAAGCTGCGGGTACAGCGTCTTGCGCCCCCCGATGTAGTCCTCCACCGTCCGATCATTGATCTTGATCAGACCACTGCCAGGGACCACGCGGACGCGGGCGACCGAGGTCTTCCGCCGGCCGGTGCCCCAGTACTGGGCAACTTTCTGAGCCATCGTTCAAGCGCTCCTTAGTTCTTGCTGGACAGGTCGTAGGGCTGGGGCTGCTGCGCGGCGTGCGGATGCTCGGCGCCTGCGTAGACCTTGAGCTTCTTGACCTGCGCCGCGCCGAGCTTGCTGCGCGGGATCATGCCCCGCACGGCCTTCTCGATGATGCGCACAGGATGCTCGGCCTGCAGCTTCGTGAAGGTGGTCTTCCTGAACCCACCGGGCCAGCCCGTGTGGTGGATGTACTCCTTGTCGGTGGACTTCTTGCCGGTCACGACGACCTTGTCCGCGTTGATGACGACGACGAAGTCACCGGTGTCAACGTTGGGGGTGTAGATCGGCTTGTTCTTTCCCCGGAGGAGGTTGGCGACGACCGTCGCCAGCCGGCCCAGGGTCTGCCCTTCGGCGTCTACGAGGTGCCAGTGACGGACAACCTCGCCTTCCTTGGCCATGGTGGTCTGCATAGAGGGATTCTCCTTCTTCCGGCCCGGATGCCGCTTGCGCGGTCGACCGGAAGCCTTGGTGACTGGGTGATGCCTGAATGGAGGGGTCAGGATGGGAGGCCGGTCCAGGCCAGGTGAGGGGGGTAGCCCACCGCGACGAACGTGAGCCCATGGGGGGGTGCCGTGGGGCCCGAGGGCCTGGCAGCCTGGCCGAGCCAGGTCTCCCGGAAGCCCTCCACCGAGAGCACCCCCCGCCCCACACGGAGCGCCGTCCCCACGAGGCGCCGCACCATATGGTAAAGGAAGTGATCCGCGGTGATGTCCAGATGAAGCGTGCTGCCTTCCTCCACAATCTGCGCCTGAGTCACCGTACACACCGGATTCGAGGGATCACTCCCTGTGCTCCCGAAGTGTGTGAAGTCGTGGGTACCTAGAAGCGTGGCCCAGACTTCTCGCATTGCCACCAGGTCGAGGGGACCCTCAATCCAGCTGGCGTGCCGCGCTTGCAATGGCATCCGCGGCCCACGATGAACGATGGCGTACCGATAGCTCCGATGAACGGCCGAGTGTCGCGCATGGAAGTCCGGGGAAACCTCTTCAGCACGCAAAACGGCAATGTCCCTGGGAAGAACCGAGTTCAGCGCCGGCACCCAGGCGCTCGCTGGAAGCGCCCTCGGGGTGACGAAGCTGACGACCTGCCCGACGGCGTGAACGCCGGCGTCGGTTCGGCCGGCAGCGGCGGTCCTGACGTCAGCCTTGAGGACTTTCTTCAGAGCCGCCTCCAGCTCCCCTTGGACGGTGCGCCCCCGGGACTGGATCTGCCAACCGAGCAGGTCCGTGCCGTCATAACTCACGAGCATGCGCACCGTGTGCATGGCCGGCACCTGACCGTGGAGTCTACACCTCCAGGGAGACGATGGCCATGGGGGCCGCATCCCCCCGCCGGGGCGGGGTCTTGACGATGCGGGTGTAGCCACCGTTCCGGTCCTGGAAGCGAGGGGCGACCTCGTCGAAAAGGCGCTTCACGACATCCTTCTCGTACACGAAGCCAGCCACCTGACGCCGCGCGTGGAGGTCGCCACGCTTGGCAAGGGTGATCATCTCGTCAATCACCGAAACCACAGCCTTGGCCTTGGCCTCGGTGGTCTCGATGCGATCGTGCCGCAAAGCGGCCGTGGTCAACGCCCGGAGCACGGCCTTCCGCTGGTCGGCCGGACGCCCGAGCAAGTGACGCTTCTTCTGGTGACGCATGGGAGTTTCCTTCTGATTCGAACCGGCGGGCTCAGTCGGCGTGCGCGGGCTCTTCGTCCTTGTCCTTGGCCATCGAGTAGCCGAACGCCTTGAGGCGCTCGATCACCTCGTCCGCGGACTTCTTGCCGAAGTTCTTGATGTCCATGAGCTCCCGCTCGGACTTCTTCAGCAGATCGCCGACGGTGTAAATGTTGGCACGCTTGAGGCAGTTGTAAGCGCGAACGGACAGCTCCAGCTCCTCGATCGAGAGGTCGAGCGGCGAGCTGCCACCGCCAGCAGGTCCGGCGACATGGTCGATGCCGGCCAGTTCCGACTCGTCGCGCCCAAGCAGAGCGAACGGCCGGAACTGTTCGATCAGCAACTCGGCAGCCTTCGCCAGGGCCTCCTCGGCCGTGACGCCGCCGTTGGTCCAGACCTCCAAGTTGAGGCGATCGAAGTCCACGGACTGCCCCACGCGGGTGTCCTCGACGGTGTAGTTGACCTTGCGCACCGGCATGTAGATGGCGTCAATGGGAATGACCCCCACCGTCTGCTGTGCCTTGCGGTTGCGCTCGGCGGGCACGAAGCCCTTGCCCCGCTCGATGTGAAGCTCCATCTCGAGAGACGCGCCAGCGTCCAGCGTGCAGATGTGCCAGTCGGGGTTCAGCACCTCGACATCCGGGTCCACGATGATGTCACCAGCGGTGACCGGCCCTTCACGGCTGACCTTGAGGTGGGCGCTCTTGGCCTCCGAGCCGTGCAGCTTGAGCACCACCCCCTTCAGGTTAAGCACGACGTCCACCACGTCCTCGCTCACGCCAGGAATCGTGCTGAACTCGTGCGGCACGCCATCGATCCGGATCGCGGTGATGGCCGCGCCCTCGAGATCCGACAGCAGCACCCGCCGCAACGCATTGCCAAGGGTCGTGCCATAGCCACGCTCCAGGGGCTCGGCAACGAAGCGGCTGTAATGAAGACCTTCTTCGGTGGTGCGGGTCTCGACGCACTGAATGTTCGGCTTGTCCATCGGTGGTTTCCTTTACTCCGCGAGGCCGCCGGCAAGGCCGGCGGCCGCTGGGAACGAACGGGGCGTCAGCGCGAGTAGTACTCGATGATGTACTGCTCGTTGGCAGGCGTGTCGTTCTCTTCACGGTTGGGAAGGCTGACGACAGAGCCCTGAAGCTTGTCGGCCTCGAAAGCAAGCCATGTCGGGACCCGGGGCGCCGTGACTCCCTCGAGACGCTTCTTGAAGAAGTCCACCTTCTTCTCGACCACCTTGATGGTCATGCCAGGCTTGACCTGGAAGCTCGGAATGTCGGTCCGCGTCCCGTCCACCTCGACCATGCCGTGACGAACGAACTGACGCGCCTGGGACCGGCTGGAGGCCAGCCCAAGCCGGAACACGACGTTGTCGAGCCGCCGCTCGAGCAATGCGAGCAGCACCTCACCGGTGACGCCACGCTGCCGGACGGCCTCCGCGTAGTAACGCCGGAACTGCTTCTCAAGCACCCCATAAACGCGGCGGACCTTCTGCTTCTCCCGCAGCCGGATGGCGTACTCGGAGGGCTTGTATCGGGCCTGACCGTGCATGCCAGGCCGGTAGTTGCGACGAGCGATGGCGCACTTGGCGCTGTTGCACTTGTCGCCCTTCAGAAAGAGCTTGATCCCTTCCGCGCGGCACAGCCGGCAGCGGGCATCGGTATAACGAGCCACTTGGCAATTCCTCCTTGCAGGAACCTGGACGGTGAACCGGAGGGCGACGCCACTCGCTCCACGGGAGCGGGCGTTCGCCCGGACTTGAAGCCGACTAAACGCGCCGACGCTTCGGAGGCCGGCAGCCGTTGTGCGGGATGGGCGTCACGTCCTTGATGAGCGTGATCTCCAACCCGGCGGCCTGGAGCGCGCGGATGGCGGTTTCACGACCGGAGCCCGGCCCCTTCACCAGCACCTCAACCTGTTGCATGCCGTGCTCCCGAGCGCGCTGAGCGCACCCGTCGGCCGCCATCTGGGCCGCGAACGGGGTCCCCTTCTTGGCACCCTTGAAGCCGGCAGTTCCAGCAGAACCCCACGAAATCGTGTTGCCCTGCATGTCGGTGATGCTGACGATGGTGTTATTGAACGTCGACGAGATATGAACGACGCCATTGGCGATGTTCTTGCGCTCGCGACGCTTCGGCTTGGCGGTGGGCTTAGCCACGGATTGACCTCCACGGTGTCGGGTGGTTTCCGGTTACAAAAGGCCGGACCTGGAACCCGGTGTGTACTTCTGGTGGACTTTGACGAGGGAGGGTGACAACGGCTGACCGTGGACACTGCTCCCGAAGCAAGGAGTTGGTGGCGAGACGCCCGGTGGGCAGCCGTACCGGCCAGGCGGATCACCAACCCGAATTGCCGCTGATGCGGCCGGAGCTACTTCTTCTTGCCGGCGACCGTCTTCTTGACGCCACGACGGGTCCGGGCGTTGGTCTTGGTGCGCTGCCCACGAAGGGGCAGGCCCCGGCGGTGACGGATCCCGCGATAGGAGCCGATCTCGATCAACCGCTTGATGTTCATGGAGATCTCACGCCGGAGATCGCCCTCGACCTGGTGGTTCCGGTCGATCTCTTCGCGCAACCGACCGATCTCTTCCTCAGTCAGATCCTTGGTCCGGGTGTCCGGGCTCAACCGGGTCCGGCTGAGGATCTGCGAGGCCTTGAAGGGACCGATGCCGAAGATGTAAGTCAGCGCGACCTCAATCCGCTTTTCCCGCGGGAGATCCACGCCAGCAATGCGGGCCATGGGGTACGTTCCTCCTGGACTTAAGAACTACTTAATATCTCACGACAGCCTGAAACTCGCAAGGGGGCAGGATCGCCACCGCCCAACCGAACTCAGCCCTGACGCTGCTTGTGCTTGGGGTTCTCGCAGATCACCATCACGCGGTTGTGGCGCTTGATCACGCGGCACTTCTCACAGATGGGCTTGACCGAGGCACGGACCTTCATGGACCGACTCCTTTCTGGGATGTTTCCCTTATTTTAACCTGTATTTTGCCTTTACTACAAGGCCAGCACGCCCGACCGACGGGTCGTGATCTCGGGCTCCCCCTCCGTGACGATGATGGTGTGCTCGAAGTGGGCAGACCACGACCCATCCGTCGTCACAACGGTCCAGCCGTTCTTCTTGACGCGAACCTGGTGTCCCCCAATGTTGACCATCGGCTCGATGGCGAGCGCTTCGCCCAGCTGGAGCACGGGGCCCTCATCTGGCGTCCGGTAGTTGGGAATTTGCGGGGACTCGTGCAGGTTCGGCCCGATGCCGTGCCCGACAAAGTCCCTGACGACCGAGAAGCCGGCCGCCTCGACGACGTCCTGCACCGCCGCCCCCACAAGCCCAAGTCGCCTTCCGGCACGAGCCTCCCCAAGCCCAGCGTAGAGGCTGGCCTCGGTGACCTCGAGGAGTCTCGCCACGCGAGGGTCAAGCTTGCCGACGCCATACGTCCAGGCCGAGTCTCCATAGTAGCCGTCGACAATCGCCCCGATGTCCACGGCAATGATGTCCCCCTCTTCAAGCCTGCGCCGAGAGGGAATGCCGTGCACCACCTCCTCGTTGTAAGAGGCGCAGATGGTGGCCGGAAACCCGTGGTACCCCTTGAAGGCGGGCCGCCCTCCCCCCTTGGTGATCACAGCCTCGGCGATCGCGTCGAGGTCCTTGCTGGAGACCCCGGGGGCCACCGCCTCCGCAATGGCCTCATGGGCCTGCGCGACCAGCAGGCCCGCGCGTCGCATCGCCTCAAACTCGGAGGCCTTCTTCAAGACGCTCATCGGGCCACCTTCAACCCATCCAGCAGCGTCGCCAACTCGGCCTGCACCGCCTCCATCGAGCGCCCCCCGTCCACGCGCCGCAGCAGGCCGGCTCGGTCGTAGCGCGCCGAAATCGGGCGGGTCTGCTCCTGATACACGCGCAGCCGGTTGCGGACCGTGTCGGCGGCATCATCGGCCCGCTGGTACAGCTCGCCTCCGCAGGCGCTGCAGCGTCCCTCCTCGGAACTGGGGTTGAAGTGAACATGGAAGGAGGCCCCGCAGTCGCGGCAAACCCGCCGACCCGACAACCGCTCGACGAGGTCGTCCTCCGGAACGAAGACGTCGATGACGAGTTGAAGCTCCCGTGCGATCTCACCCAGCATGGCATCAAGTGCCTCGGCCTGCGGCTCGGTGCGCGGAAAGCCATCCAGCAGAAACCCACCGTCAGCGTCGGGCTCCGCAAGTCGCTCCCGAATCAACCCGATCATCACCGCGTCGGGCACGAGGTTGCCTGCATCCATGTAGCGCTTGGCCTCGAGGCCGAGTCGGGTGCCCGCCTTGACCGCAGCCCTCAGCATATCTCCCGTGGAGATCTGCGGGATGGCGTAGGTGTGGGAGAGCATCCGGGCCTGCGTGCCTTTGCCGGCACCAGGCGCTCCAAGCAGAACGATACGCATCGTTGAAGTAGCTCCTTCCGAACGGACGACACACGGGCCGCCACGGCCAGGCTTCAGGACATGAAGCCTTCGTACTGCCGCGCGATGAGGTGGGTCTGCAGCTGGTTATAGAGGTCAATCGCCACGCCAACCATGATCAGCAGGGCCGTAGACCCCAGCCCCTGCAGCGTCGTGACCCCCGTGGCCCGTTCCACCAGGTAGGGGAGCACGGCTATCAGGCCAAGAAACACGCCACCAGCAAAGGTGATCCGGTTGAGCACCTGCTCGATGAACTCGGCCGTGGCCTTGCCCGGGTTGTAGCCTGGCACGAACGACCCGTATTTCTTGAGGTTCTCGGCGAGATCGCTCGGGTTCAACACGAGGCTGGCGTAGAAGTACGAGAAGAACATGATGAGCGCGAAGTAAACGAAAAAGTACAGCCAGCCAGACGGCGAAAGCGCGGCCATGAAGCCATTAAGCCCGTACTGCAGGGCGTTTCTCACGTTATCCCACTGCCAGGCAACCGTCTCGGTGAAGTGCCAGTTGACGGCGGAGGTCTTCGACTGCCCGAGAAATTGGCTGATCGTCGCTGGGAAGATGAGCAGAGACGAGGCGAAGATCAAGGGCATGACCCCGCCCATGTTGACCTTGAGCGGAATGTAGCTCTGCTGGCCCGGGGCCAACCGACCGCCACCCACCTGCTTCTTGACCGACTGCACCGGAATCCGCCGCTGCCCTTCCTGCACGAACACAATCGCCACAAGCATCGCGAGCAACGCCAGCACCAGCGCGGTCACCGCAAAGCCACTGGCCCCACCGCTGCTCATCAGCTCAGAGGTCTTGGCGATGTAGCTGGGGAAGGCCGCAATGATGCCAGCGAAAATCATGAGCGAGGCGCCATTGCCGATGCCACGCTCCGTGACCACCTCCCCGAGCCACATGATGAAGGCGGAGCCCGCCACCAGAATCGAGACGGTGGAAATAAGGAACCACCAGGGATAGGCACCGTCAGCGGGGTACCCGACGGCGGCGCCGGAGCGCCACAACCAGGTGCTCATCCCGAAAGACTGGATGGTGGCAAGCACCAGCATCAGGTACCGGGTCCACTGCTGAATCTGCTTGCGCCCGGCCTCTCCACCTTCCTTCTGAAGCTCCTCGAGCTTGGGAATAACCCCGGTCATCAGCTGCATGATGATGCTCGCGTTGATGTACGGGGTGATCCCCATTGCCACGATGGAGAACTTGGCAAGCGCGCCGCCCGAGAAGAAATCGAGGAACCCGCCCAGGAAGTTCATCTGCGCGAACATCGCATTAAGAACGTCTTGCTTGATGCCAGACACCGGAACGTGGACGACGAACCGGAAGACGAGCACCATCCCCAACGTCCAGAGAATCTTTTCCCGAAGCCCCGGGGCATGCCAGAGGTCCCGGAGAACCGAGGCGACCTTGTTCTGCTCTTGCAACTCTGATGCTCCGCAACCGTGAGCGCCCAAAGAACCTCGCGTGTCCGCGGGGCCTCGGGCGCTCGACGGGAAGATGTGAAACCAGGCCTGAGGCCCCGAAGGTCCCCCAGGCCTGATGAATCAGCCCTCGGTAGAGTCAGCTTCGGCTGCGCCGAGGAGGACCACCGAGCCACCAGCGGCGACAATCTTCTCGCGCGCCGCCGCCGTCACGTGGTGGGCCTTCACGGTCAGCGCGACGCCCAGGTCGCCCCCGCCGAGGACCCGGACCCCGTCGAGCTCGCGCTTGATGAGGCCTGCCTCGACCAGCGCAGCCGCGTCCACCGTGGCGCCAGCCGCGAACCGCCCGAGATCGCCGACGTTGACGATCGACCACTCAGACCGGTACGGCATCCGGAAGTGCTTCTTCTTCGGCAGCCGGCGGTACAGGGGCATCTGACCACCCTCGTGGCCGATCTTGATGCTCTCGCCAGACCGCTGGCCCTGGCCGTTATAGCCTCGCGTGGAGGTCTTTCCCATGCCCGAGCCGTGCCCACGGCCTACCCGCTTGACGGGGTGGGTGGCGCCCTCGGCGGGGCGAAGATCCGTCAGGTTCATGGTGTCAGTTCTCCTCCGACACGGTCACCAGGTGGCGAACCTTGTTGACCATGCCGCGAATGATCGGAGTATCGAAATGGGTCACGGTGCTGTTGGTCTTGCCGAGGCCGAGTGACTGCAGCACGCGATGCTGCTTGTAGCAATAGCCAATCCGGCTCCGAACCAGCTTCACGCTGATCTTCTTGGTCTCAGGCATGCTTCACCTTCCCCATGATCTCCTCAACGGTCTTGCCGCGATCAGAGGCCACATCCGCCGCGCTACGCAACCGGCTGAGCCCGTCAACCGTGGCCCGCGCGCTGTTGAGCGGCGACGAAGCCCCGAGGTTCTTCGACAGGATGTCGTGGATCCCAGCGAGCTCGAGGACGGACCGAACGGCCCCCCCCGCGATGACGCCGGTGCCCTTGGAGGCGGGCTTGATCATCACGCGGCTGGCGTCAGCCACCCCGACGATGGTGTGCGGAATTGTCGTGCCCACCATCGGGACGGTCACGAGAGACTTCTTGGCATCAGCGATGGCCTTCTGGATGGCAGAAATTACCTCGTTGGCCTTGCCAACGCCAACGCCCACCTGGCCCTTCTGGTTGCCCACGGCCACGATGGCGCGGAAGCTCATCTTCTTGCCGCCCTTGACCACCTTGGTGACCCGGCGGATCTGGATAACCTTCTCCTGCCACTCAGAAGGCTCGGCGAGCTCCGACCGCCGGTCCGACGGGCCGCGACCGGAGTCGCGACCGCGGCGGCCACGGTCCTTGTTATCAGTCATGCGATTGTCCATGATTCTCGCTCCTAGAAGTCAAGGCCGGCTTCACGCGCCGCGTCAGCCAGCGCAGCCACGCGCCCGTGATAGAGGTTGCCACCCCGGTCGTACACCACCTGGGCGATACCGGCAGCTTTGGCCCGCTCGGCCACCGCCTGACCGACCTGCCGCGCAGCCTCGACGTTGCCGCCCTTCTCGAGCTTCAACTCGAGCGACGAAGCCGACACCAGGGTCCGGCCCGCAACGTCGTCGATCACCTGCGCGTACACGTGCTGGTTGGAGCGGTAGACCGCCAGCCTGGGGCGCGCAGCGGTGCCAGCGAGGCTCTTCCGGATCCGCTCGTGGCGAATGGCGGTCTGCAACTTGCGACTCTTCTTGATGATCATCGCCCAGCTCCTTACTTCTTCTTGCCGCCGGACTTACCGGCCTTGCGACGGATGACCTCGTAGTCGTACTTGATCCCTTTGCCCTTGTAGGGCTCAGGCGGACGCACAGACCGGACCTTGGCGGCCATGTCGCCGACGAGCTGCTTATCGATGCCCTCCACCACGACCGAGGGCTTGGGCCCCGGCGGCACCGTGAAGGTAACGCCCTGAGGGGCCTCGATCTCCACGGGGTGGGAGTAGCCCATCTGCAGCGTCAGCTTGGAACCCGCCACTGCCGCACGGTAGCCGACGCCGTTGATCTCGAGCACCTTCTTGAAGCCGCTGGTGACGCCCTCGACCATGTTGGAGACGAGCGTCCGGGAGAGACCATGGAGCGAGCGAGCCAGCTTGCTGTCGCCCTGAGGCTGAACGAGGATGACCCCATTCTCCAAAGAGACGACCACCTCCGGCCGCAGGGTACGGGACAGCGTGCCCTTGGGGCCCGTCACGGAGACCGTCTGGCCGAAGCCGCGGCCCTCCTGGATGTCGACCTTCACGCCGCCTGGAACGTTGATCGGCCGCTTGCCGATACGAGACTGAGACATGGGAACCTCCTACCAGACGTACGCGAGGACTTCGCCGCCGACGCCCTGCTTGCGGCAATCACGGTCCGTCATCACCCCCCGGGGGGTGGACAGGATCGCGACGCCAAGCCCGCCAAGGACGCGGGGAAGGTCATGCTTGCCGACATAGACGCGCAGGCCGGGCTTGGAGATGCGCTTGATGCCAGTGATCACGCGACGCTTGCCGGAAACATACTTGAGCTGGACACGGATGCGGGGCTTGCCCGCCTCCTGGTTCACCACCTCATAGCCATCGATGTAGCCCTCGTCCTTGAGAACGCGAGCGACTTCAAGCTTGAGCTTGGAGTTGGGGAACTCGGTCATGTCCAGGTTCGCCGTGTTGGCGTTCCGGATGCAGGTCAGCATATCCGCAATGGGATCGGTGACAGCCATGGTGGACCTCTCAAACAGGCTGCGTTTGCGCTGAAGCAGCAACGGTCGCTGCGGACGCACAGCCAGCCAGTGGGTGCAGGTGTTCAGGCGCTCGAACCAGGTTCAAAAGAGAGCCCGAAGACCCTCGATTGTACCACGAACCCGGGCGTTCACGCCACGGGAGCCCGAGGCCATCGATCGGGAACCAGAACAGAGCCGCCCCGGACCACCGGGCCCGGGGCGGCTGGGGCTGGCCCCAGGCTACCAGGACGACTTCACGACGCCAGGGAGCTTGCCCTCGTGGGCGAGTTGCCGCAACTGGTTGCGGCACAGCCCGAAGGCGCGGTAGTAGCCGCGCGGCCGGCCTGTCAGCAGGCAGCGGTTGTGGACGCGAACCGGGTTGGCGTTGCGAGGAAGCTCGGCGAGCTTCTCACGCGCGTCGTTGTATTCCTCAACGCTCTTCGCCTTGCCGTTGATGATCGCCTTCAGTTCAGCCCGCTTGGCGGCGAACTTGGCGACGAGCTTTTGCTGCTTGGCGTGCTTCGCCAGCTTGGACTTCTTTGCCATCGGAAGGGTTCCTCTCGTCAGCGGGGTTCAGGACGCGGAGCCGCCGGCAGCGGCCTGGCGGAAGGGCATGCCCATGAGGCGAAGCAGCGCGCGCGCCTCCTCATCGGTACGGGCCGTGGTGACGAAGGTGATATCCATCCCCCGAACCTTGTCAACCTTGTCATACTCGATCTCCGGAAACAGGATCTGCTCCTTGAGACCGAGGGTGTAATTGCCACGACCATCGAAAGACCGATCGCTCACGCCCCGGAAATCGCGAATGCGAGGGAGGGCCAACGTGAAGAGCCGGTCCATGAACTCGTGCATCCGAGCACCACGCAGGGTGCACATCGCCCCAATGGGCATCCCGGCACGCAGCTTGAAGGTCGCGATGGACTTCTTGGCACGCGTCACCACAACCTTCTGACCGACAATGGCCGTCAGGTCGCGGACTGCCACGTCCAAGGCCTTGGGGTTCTGCACCGCCTCACCGAGCCCCATGTTCACGACAACCTTCTCGATCCGAGGAACCATCATGGGGTTGGAGTAGTTGAACTCCTTCATGAGGGCCGGCGCGACTTCCTTCTGGTACTTGGTGTAAAAGCGGGGGGCCGCCTGTGTGGTCATCGGTTGGTTCTCCAAATCAGGAACTGGGCGTGCCGCGGTGGTAACCGCGCCTGGCTCTTCCCCGGTCCCCCCGGGGGGGCGAGCGCAGGCTCACGTGTCCAGCTCGCGAGGGCAATGGTGCCGCCGGCGCCCTCGCGGGCGCCGCACAGGCTCACTTGTCGAGTTGCTCACCCGACTTCGCCACGCGCACCTTGGTGCCGTCAGCGAGGGTCTTGATCTTCACCCGCGTGGGCTTCTTCGTCGCAGGATCGACCGGCATGAGCTTGCTCATATCGACTGGCATCTCCTGCTTGATGATGCCGCCCTGGGGGTTGGTCATCGAGGGCTTCTGGTGCTTGGTCCGCACGTTGACGCCCTGGACGACGGCCTGGTTCTTGTCGGGGATGACCCGCAAGACCTCACCGGTCTTGCCGCGGTCGCCACCCTCAGACTCCTTACGCCCGGCGACCACCTGAACGGTGTCGCCCTTCTTGATGCGCTGCATCGTCGCTGTTCTCCACTCGGTCGTGCCGGCGGACGTGCCGCCGGCATCGGACGTTAGATGACTTCCGGAGCCAGCGAGATGATCTTCATGAAGTTCTTGTCACGAAGCTCGCGGGCGATGGGCCCGAACACACGGGTACCCCGGGGGTTGTTGTCCTTGTTGATGATGACGGCCGCGTTCTCGTCGAACTTGATGTAGGAACCATCCAGCCGACGCATGCCCTTCTTGGAGCGAACGACGACGGCCTTGACCACGTCGGACTTCTTCACGGGCATGTTGGGGATGGCGTCCTTCACGACGGCCACGATGATGTCGCCAATGTTGGCGAACGTGCGGTTGCCCCCACCAACCACGCGAATGCACATAAGCTCTCGCGCGCCGGTGTTGTCGGCAACCGTCAGTCGGGTTTGCTGTTGAATCATGTCAGGGGTCCTTCGGAAACGCCCGGAGGGGCAACGGCCCTACTGGGCGCGCTCGACAATCTCGATGAGCCGCCAGGACTTGTCCTTCGAGACCGGGCGAGATTCCTCGATCCGAACGACGTCACCCTCGCGGGCCGAGTTCTCCTCGTCGTGGGCCTTGAACGTGTTCGTGCGCTTGACGAGCTTCTTGTAACGGCCGTGAGGGACGGTGCTCTCGACCGCCACAACGACGGTCTTCTGCATCTTGTCCGAGACGACCTTGCCGGTGATCACGCGCTTGGGCATGGTTTCTATACCTCGATGAGTTACTGAGCGGCAGCGGTCGCCTTGGCCTCGCGGAGCACCGTCTGCAGCATGGCGATCCGATGGCGGACCTCCCCGATCTGCGCGGTGTTCTCGAGCTGGCGAATGGCGAGCTGGAAGCGAAGCTTGAACAACTCCTCCTTCGCCTCCTTGAGCTTGGCGTTGAGTTCGGACTCCGAGAGTCCACGGAACGCCTGCAGGTCCTTCTTGGCAGTCCTAGTTTTCATGGGAGGCTCCCTCCGCCGCAGCGGCGGCAGCCTGCTGCTCCGCGCGGGTCACAAACTTGGTGGCGATGGGCAGCTTGTGGGCAGCCAGCCGCATCGCCTCGCGAGCAAGTTCCTCGCTCACGCCGTTCATCTCGAACATGATGCGACCCGGCTTCACGACGGCCACCCAGTACTCAGGGGCGCCCTTGCCGGAGCCCATGCGGGTTTCCGCGGGCTTGGCCGTCACGGGCTTGTCAGGGAACACGCGGATCCAGATCTTACCCCCGCGCTTGATCGAGCGGGTCATGGCGCGTCGGGCAGCCTCGATCTGACGAGAGGTGATCCAGGCCGGCTCCATGGCCACCAGGCCGAACTCGCCGAAATTGACCTGGGTGCCACGGGTCTCGTGGCCGGACCGGTCGCCACGATGGTGGCGCCGGAACTTGGTGCGCTTGGGCATCAACATGGTTGAAATTCCTCAGAATGACTTGGACGGGTCTGGCCCAGCCGGGGCTGGACCGGATGACGACACCGGGTGGCTACTCCGCAGCTTCCTTGGACTCTGCGGGACGCTCCCGGCGGCCTCGCCCCTCACCCCGCTCGCCGCGATCAGACCGCTCCCGCCGCCGGGGACCAACCGCCTCAGGCGCAACCTCGGTCCCTGGGATGATCTCGCCCTTGAAGATCCACACCTTGACGCCAATGATGCCATACACGGTCCGAGCGGTGGTAACCCCGTAATCAATGTCCGCCCGAAGGGTGTGAAGGGGAATGCGCCCGTCGCGCATCCACTCGGTGCGGGCAATCTCGGCGCCGCCCAGGCGGCCCGCAACCATCACCTTGATGCCCTTGGCGCCCGACTTCATCGCGCGCATCATCGCCTGCTTCATCGCCCGACGGAACGCGATCCGCTTCTCGAGCTGCTGGGCGATGCTCTCCGCCACCAGCTGGGAATCAGCCTCGATGCGGAGCACCTCCTGGACGTTGATCTGAACCTTCTTGTTGGTAAGGCCCGCCAGGTCCTTCCGAAGCTGGTCGATGCCTTGCCCCCCGCGCCCGACAATGACGCCAGGCTTGGCCGTGAAGATGTTGACGTCAACCTGGTCTGCCTTCCGCTCGATGTCGATGCGCGAAATGCCGGCGGCGTGCAGCTTCTTCTTGACGAAGACGCGAATCCTGTCGTCCTCGCGAACCATCGCGGGGTAATTCTTGGTCTCGGCAAACCAGCGGCTGGACCAGGTGCGGTTGATCCCGAGGCGCAGGCCGATGGGATGAATCTTCTGACCCATGACGCTTACTCCTTGCTCTCGCTGCCGCGCACGCCGAGCGTGTCGGAAACGACAATGGTGATGTGGCTGGTCCGCTTCTTGATGGGGAAGGCCCGCCCCTGTGCATGCGGCTGGAACCGCTTGAGCGTGGGGCCCTGATCGACAAAAGCTTCCCTGATGAAGAGCTTCGCAGCGGGCACCTGGTGATTGTTCTCCGCGTTGGCGATGGCAGACTTGAGGATCTTGCCCAGCACCCGCGCCGAGGCGTGGGGCAGGAAGGTCAACAGGGTCTGGGCCTCAAGGGCCTTCTTGCCGCGGATCTGATCGAGCACCCGCCGGACCTTGAGCGGCGACATGCGGACGTACTTGACGCTGGACTGAGTTTGCATGATGTGTCCTCCGCCCCCTAGCGTCCGCGTTCCTGACCGGCGTGACCCTTGAAGAGACGGGTCGGGGCGAACTCGCCCAGCTTGTGGCCGATCATTTGCTCGGTGAGGTAAATGGGGACATGCTTGCGACCGTTGTACACGGCGATCGTGTGGCCAATCATCGCAGGAATGATGGTCGACGCACGCGACCAGGTCTTGACGACCTTCTTTTCGTTGCGGGCGTTCAGGGCCTCGATGCGCTTCGTCAGCGACGGGTGAATGAACGGCCCCTTCTTGAGAGAACGAGACATAGGTGGCTTCCTCTATCAGCGGGTCCGCTCGCGGACGATGAACTTGCTCGACGCCTTCTTGCGAACGGTCTTGTAACCCATCGCGGGCTTGCCCCAGGGGGTCTGCGGCTTACCGCCAATGGGAGACTTGCCCTCACCGCCACCGTGGGGGTGGTCACAGGCATTCATCACCACACCGCGAACGGTCGGGCGAATGCCCATCCAGCGCTTGCGGCCGGCCTTGCCGAGCTTCAGGTTCTTGGCGTCGAGGTTGCCGACCTGCCCGATCGTGGCGATGCAGTCGATGTGGACCATCCGCTGCTCGCCCGAGGGGAGCTTGACCTGCGCGTAGTCGCCATCCTTCGCCACGAGCTGGGCGGCCGCGCCGGCGGCGCGAACAATCTGGCCGCCCTTGCCCTTGCGGAGCTCGATGTTGTGGATGCTGGTGCCGAGCGGGATGTTCCGCAAAGGCATCGCATTGCCGACCTTGATGTCAGCCTCTGGTGAGGCCAGAACCGTCATGCCGACCTCGAGCCCGTGAGGCGCGAGAATGTAGCGCTTTTCTCCGTCCACATAGTTGACGAGCGCGATGCGCGCATTGCGGTTGGGGTCGTACTCGATGGTCGCGACCTTGCCAGGAACGCCGACCTTGTTCCGCTTGAAATCGATCAAGCGATAGTGGCGCTTGTGCCCGCCGCCCCGATGCCGGGTGGTGACAACGCCCTGGGCGTTGCGACCCGCCTTCGAGTGGAGAGGCGTCAGCAACGACTTCTCTGGCCGGTCGGTGGTGAGCTCCTCGAACGTGCTCTTGCTCATGCCCCGCTGGCCGGGGGTCATGGGGCGCAGCTTCTTGATTGCCATGTTTCTACACTCCCTAGACCGACCCGTAGAAGTCGATCGCGTTGCCCTCAGCGAGCTTCACGTACGCCTTCTTGGTCTTGACGAGCGACTCAATCCTCGCGCCCGTGCGTTTGCGAACCTTCTTCACGCGCTTCATGGCCGACGTGTTGACGTCCACCACCTCGACGTTGAAGAGCAACTTGGCGGCCCGCGCGATGTCGATCTTGTTCGCCTTGCGGTCAACCTCGAAGCAGTAGGTGTTGGTCTCGTTCAGCGCCGTGTTCTTCTCGGTGATGAGAGGGCGCTTGATCACGGTGTAGAGATCGGTCTTCATGCCTTGAACACCTCTTCGATGTGGCGCAGAGCATCTTCCGTCGCGACCACATGGTCGGCAGCCAGAAGATCCTTGACGCTCAGGTTGCTGGCGAGCACCACCTTGACGCCCTTCAGGTTGCGGGCGGACAGGTAGAGGGAGGGCTCAGCCGACTTGACCAGAACCAGCACCTTGCCCGCGACGTTGAGCGAACCAAGCAGCGTGCTAAAGGCCTTGGTGGAAGGCTTCTCGAACGACAACGCGTCAACGCCGACGGTGACCGAGGCCTTGGCAAGCAGGGCAGACCGAAGGGCGAGCCTTCTGGCCTTGACCGAGAGCGTGAGCGTGTACTTGCGCGGCTTGGGTCCAAAAATCACGCCGCCATGCCGCCACAGCGGGGAGCGAATGGAGCCAGCGCGGGCGTTGCCCGTGCCCTTCTGCTTCCAGGGCTTCTTGCCACCGCCGCTCACCTCGGAACGCGTGAGCGTGCTGGCCGTCCCTGCCCGCTTCCGCCGAAGCTGCCGCAGCAGATGCAGGTGCATCAGGTGGGTGTGGGGAGCCTCTGGGAGGAAGGCGTCGCCGAAGGTAAACTCGCGAACAACCTTGCCACCCTTGGCGTCGAAAATCTTGATAGCGTCTGCCATGGGGGCCTCCTACTTGCCGACCTTGACGGTGGGACGGACGACAAGAATGCCGCCCTCGGCACCCGGCAACCCACCCTTGATGAGCAGCAGGTTCCGTTCGGCATCGACCCCGACGACCGTCAACTTCTTCACAGTGACCTGCTCAGCACCCATCCGACCGGCCATCTTGCGCCCCTTGTAGACGCGACTGGGGGTCGTACCGGCCCCGATAGAGCCGGGATGCCGATGGAACTTGGAGCCGTGGGACATCGGCCCCCGACCAGCGTTCCAGCGCTTCTGGAGGCCGGCAAAGCCCTTGCCGATCGAGGTGCCGGTCACGTCGACGACCTGCCCCTTAGAGAACAGATCGGCCTTGATCTCTGCCCCCACCTCGAAAGACGCATCCGAGCTCAGCCGGAACTCCTTCAAAACCCGGGCCGCCTTGAGGCCAGCCTTCTTGAAGTGCCCCTTCTCCCCGCCGCTCAGGCGGGACTCCTTCGCCTCACCGAAGCCTACCTGAACGGCATCGTAGCCGTCGGTCGCCACGGTCTTCTTCTGAACCACGGTGCAGGGCCCAGCCTGCACAACGGTCACGGGGATGGCGCGCCCCTCCTCGTCGAAGATCGTCGTCATGCCGACCTTCTGGCCAATCAAACCCATCGCCATGGTGTGTCTTTACCCTCCTAGATGCCGGGCGTTTGCTACGCCGCATCTACGTAATCGCCTGGGCGAGATAGCCCCGCGGCTGTTGGCACGGGGTGGTCCCCACCCAGGGAGCGGACCCGTTGAGGCCCTGTTACAGCTTGACCACGATATCCACACCCGCAGGAAGATCAAGCCGCATCAGCGCCTCAGCCGTCTTTTGGGTTGGCTCGAGGATGTCGATCAAACGCTTGTGGGTCCGGGTCTCAAAATGCTCGCGGGACTTCTTGTCCACGTGCGGGGAACGGTTGACGCAATAAATAGCCTTGTGAGTCGGGAGAGGAATCGGCCCGACCACCATCGCTCCAGTGCGCTTCGCGGTGTCCACGATCTGCTCGGAAGACTTGTCGAGCAAGCGGTGGTCGAAGGCCTTGAGCCGGATACGAATCTTTTGCTGAGCCATTCTAACAGAACCTCGGGGATGGCGTCCAACCGGCGGCTCGCCGGCCGGACGCCTGAAGACGGTGATGGAGCCGGCCCAGGGGGCCGGCCCTGCAGGGTGTGTCAGGCCTTGATGGAAGCCACCACGCCAGCGCCGACCGTACGGCCACCCTCACGGATCGCGAACCGCATGCCCTGCTCGATGGCGACGGGCGTGATCAGCTCGATCTCCATCTGGATGTTGTCGCCGGGCATGACCATCTCCACGCCGTCAGGCAGGGTGACCGAACCCGTCACGTCCGTCGTGCGAACGTAGAACTGGGGCTTGTAACCCTTGAAGAAGGGCGTGTGACGGCCACCCTCTTCCTTCGTCAACACGTACACCTCAGCCGTGAAGGTCGTGTGCGGCTTGATCGAGCCAGGCTTCGCCAGCACCTGACCGCGCTCGATGTCCTCCTTCGCGATGCCGCGAAGCAGCAGGCCCACGTTGTCGCCCGCCATGCCCTGGTCGAGCAACTTCCGGAACATCTCCACGCCCGTCACCACCGCCTTGCGCGTGTCGCCGAAGCCCACGATCTCGATCTCGTCCTGGACCTTGATCATGCCCCGCTCGATGCGGCCCGTCGCCACCGTGCCACGACCCGTGATCGAGAACACGTCCTCGATGGGCATCAGGAACGGCTTGTCCGTCTCACGCGTCGGATCCGGGATGTAGCTGTCCACGGCATCCATCAGCTGATAGATCTTGTCCGTCCACTCGTTGTCGCCACGCTTCGTGCCGGGGTTCGACACCATCTGCTCCAGCGCCTTCAGCGCCGAACCCGACACCACCGGAATGTCGTCACCGGGGAACTTGTACAGGCTCAGCAGCTCCCGAACCTCCATCTCCACCAGCTCCAGCAGCTCCGCGTCGTCCACCATGTCGGCCTTGTTCAGGAACACCACGATGTACGGGACGCCAACCTGACGGGACAGCAGGATGTGCTCCCGCGTCTGCGGCATCGGGCCGTCCGCCGCGGAACACACCAGGATCGCGCCGTCCATCTGGGCAGCGCCCGTGATCATGTTCTTGACGTAGTCCGCGTGACCCGGGCAGTCGACGTGCGCGTAGTGGCGCTTGTCCGTCTCGTACTCCACGTGGGCCGTGTTGATCGTGATGCCGCGGGCCTTCTCCTCGGGCGCCGCGTCGATCTCGTCGTAACGCTTCGCCTCGGCCTGGCCCAGCGCGGCCAGGGTCATCGTGATGGCCGCCGTCAGCGTCGTCTTGCCGTGGTCCACGTGACCGATGGTGCCGATGTTCACGTGCGTCTTGTTACGCTCGAACTTTTGCCGTGCCAT
>JAYKHL010000029.1:0-10731 GCA_035284865.1 Candidatus Sericytochromatia bacterium
CGCGTGATGTCGATGCCGATGGGCGTCGAGGAGAAGGAGACCTTCCGGTAAATCCTATGACTACCCAGCATTTTGATTACATCAAGGTCGGCATCGCTTCTCCGGACCGCATCCGGAGCTGGTCGCGCGGTGCCGTCACCAAGCCCGAGACGATCAACTACCGCACGCTGAAGCCTGAGCGCGACGGCCTCTTCTGCGAACGCATCTTTGGCCCCGCCAAGGACTGGGAGTGCCATTGCGGCAAGTACAAGCGCGTGCGCCACAAGGGCATCATCTGTGAGCGCTGCGGTGTCGAGGTGACGGACTCCAAGGTCCGGCGCTACCGCATGGGTCACATCGACCTGGCGGCACCCGTGGCGCACATCTGGTACCTGAAGGGTATTCCGTCTTACCTGTCCCAGATCTTGGACATCCCCCTGCGTCAGCTGGAGGACGTCGTCTATTTCAACTCGTACATCGTCATCGACCCCGGTTCGACCAACCTCCAGCGGATGGACATCATCTCGGAGGAGGAGTACGAGACGCTGATGGCCGACGAGACCTGCACGCTCGAGGCCGGCATGGGCGCCGAGGCCATGAAGATCCTGCTGGCCGAGCTCAACCTCCCCGAGCTGGGAGAGAAGCTGCGCCAGGAGATTGTCAGCTCCTCGGGGCAGAAGCGGGCCAAGGCCATCAAGCGGCTGCGCGTGGTGGATGCGTTCATTCAGTCCAGCACGGATCCGAGCTGGATGGTGCTGGATGTCCTGCCCGTCATTCCCCCGGACCTGCGCCCGATGGTTCAGCTGGACGGCGGTCGCTTTGCGACCTCGGACCTCAACGACCTGTACCGGCGCGTCATCAACCGCAACAACCGGCTTTACCGGCTGCGGGAGATGCATGCCCCCGACATCATCATCCGGAACGAGATGCGGATGCTCCAGGAGGCCGTGGACGCCTTGATCGACAACGGCCGTCGCGGCAGGGCCGTGGTTGGACCGAACAACCGGGCCCTCAAGTCGCTGTCTGACATCATCGAGGGCAAGCAGGGCCGCTTCCGGCAGAACCTGCTCGGCAAGCGCGTCGACTACTCGGGTCGGTCCGTCATCGTGGTGGGCCCCTACCTCAAGCTGCACCAGTGCGGCTTGCCGAAGGAGATGGCGCTGGAGCTGTTCAAGCCCTTCGCCATGAACAAGCTGGTCGAGCGCGGCATCGTGCAGAACATCAAGTCCGCCAAGAAGAAGATCGAGCGCGGCGAGACGATCGTGTGGGACATCCTGGAGGACGTCATCAAGGGGCACCCGGTGCTGCTGAACCGGGCTCCGACGCTGCACCGCCTCGGGATCCAGGCCTTCGAGCCCGTGCTCGTCGAGGGGCGCGCCATCCAGCTCCACCCGCTGGTCTGCACGGCCTTCAACGCCGACTTCGACGGCGACCAGATGGCGGTCCACGTGCCGCTGTCCGTGGAGGCCCAGACGGAGGCGCGCCTCCTGATGATGTCCACGAACAACGTGTTG
Organism: Candidatus Sericytochromatia bacterium; assembly: GCA_035284865.1. Taxonomy (GTDB): domain Bacteria; phylum Cyanobacteriota; class Sericytochromatia; order S15B-MN24; family JAQBPE01; genus JAYKHL01. Next base: position 1,494 of record JAYKHL010000029.1, read on the forward strand.
GCGCCCGCCACAGGGCGGCCGATCATCACGCCCACCCAGGACATGGTGTTGGGGTGCTACTACCTGACCGTGCTGGATCCCAGCAAGAAGAAGGGGCAGGGACTGGCCTTCGGCACGCTGACCGATGCCGTGGGGGCCTACCAGACGGGCCACCTCGACCTGCACGCCACCATTCGGGTGCGGATCAAGCACGAGCGCCTGCAGAACAGCATCGATGACGTGCAGTACCTCGAGCACGGCGGCAAGGGGCAGATCATCGAGACCACCGTCGGCCGCATCATCTTCAACGAGTCGCTGCCGGCCGGCTTCCCCTTCGTCAACTCGATTGTCAACAAGAAGGTGCTCGAGAACGTCGTGATGCGGGCGTTCGAGGAGCTGTCGCCCGCGGACGCGGCGTTGCTGGCTGACCAGCTCAAGAACCTGGGCTTCAAGTACGCCACGCGGGCCGGGGTCACGGTCGCCATTCACGACCTCACCACGCCGGATGAGAAGCGGGCGATCCTGTCGCGGGCCGAGGAGGTCATCGAGAGGTCCCGTCGGGCCTACCTGCGGGGCGCCATCACCGAGGTCGAGCGGCACAACAAGGCCATTGACACGTGGGGGCAGGCCACCGAGGACGTCACCAAGCTGATTGTCGACAAGTTCGATCGGCTCAACTCGGTGTACATGATGGCCTTCTCCGGCGCCCGCGGTAACCTGTCGCAGGTTCGCCAGCTGGTTGGCATGCGCGGCCTGATGGCCGATCCGTCGGGCCGCATCATCGACCTTCCGATCAAGTCGAACTTCCGCGAGGGCCTCAACGTCACGGAGTACATCATCTCCTCCTACGGCGCGCGGAAGGGCCTGGTCGATACGGCCCTTCGCACGGCGGACTCCGGGTACCTGACCCGCCGCCTGGCTGACGTGGCGCAGGACGTGATCATCCGGGAGGAGGACTGTCAGACCTCCAACGGCGTGAGCCTCACCTCCATCAAGGACGGCGACAGCGTCGTGGTTTCTCTGGGCGAGCGCCTCAAGGGGCGCGTGCTCGCAGACCACGTCATCGACCCCGCCACCGGGGAGGTGCTGGTCGAGGCCAACACCGTCCTGACCCAGCTGCTTGTCTCGATGATCGTCGGCGCGGGCGTGCAGGAGGTCAAGATCCGCTCTCCGCTGACCTGCCAGAGCCGCAACGGCGTCTGTCGGGAGTGCTATGGCTGGTCGCTGACCAACAACCAGAAGGTGGACATCGGTGAGGCGGTCGGCATCATCGCGGCGCAGTCCATCGGTGAGCCGGGCACCCAGCTGACGATGCGGACGTTCCACACGGGTGGTGTTTACACCAAGAACACGAGCACCGCGGTGGTGAAGGCCGAGCATCACGGCACCATCGTGCTGCCGGGCGACCTCTCCGAGCGGGAGCATCGCACGGCGCACGGCGACGTGGTGGCGGTCACGGACCGGGAGCACGTGGTCCATCTCAAGACGGCCAAGAAGAGCCATGCCATGCTGGTGCCTGCCGGCTACCGCATCCTGGTGCAGGACGGTCAGGAGGTGCCCAAGGGGCACGTGGTCGCCGAGTCCGTGGTCGAGGCGGGCCGCACCAGCCGCAAGTCGCTGGAGAAGGCCTACAAGGACATCTCCGCCGACATCGCCGGCACCGTCGAGTTCGTCGGTTTCCGCCCCTCGGAGCGCCGGGATCGCCAGGGCAACGTGACCAAGACGGCCGATCGGTCCGGCGAGGTCTGGGTGCTCGGTGGCGACACCTACACCTTGCCCGCCGGCTATCAAGCGGTGGTCAAGCCTGGTCAGGCTGTCAAGCAAGGCGAGGTGCTCACCCAGCACCGGATGGTCTCCGAGCACGGCGGCAAGCTTCGTCTCGGCGCCGACATCCGGACCGAGAAGGTCGATGGCCGGACCGTCATCACGGCGGGGCGGGACATCGCGATCGTCACGGCCAACATGGTGCTTCCCGGCACCGAGGTGGCTGCTGGCAAGAAGGATCTCTTCCTGCGCACGGCGGACGGCACGCAGTACACGCTGCGCGTGACGGATGGGCAGCGCATCGAGGGCGACTCCGTTGTGCTGGCGGACCTGGTGGAGGAGAAGTACACCGTGGCGGGCACCGGTGAGGTGCGGTTCGTCGAGGGCAGCCTCTCGGAGCGCTCGGATCGCCGGTTGGTCACCAAGAAGGGCGAGATGCTTTTCGTTCCCGAGGAGATGATCACGATCAACAAGCCGGACAGCGCGCTGGCCTTCGGCCTGAAGTCCGGCATGTTCGTGGAGCCTGGCACCAGCCTGATCGACGGCCACGAGTACTACACCAAGACCGCCGGCATCCTCGAGCTGTTCATCGACAACGACATGGTCAAGGAGGCCTACGTCTATCCGGGCACGCGCATCGACATCCCCGATGGGTTGGAGTTGCACGTCAAGGAAGACGACATGGTGGCCAAGGGCGGGGTCCTGGCGCAGGGCTTCACGGCCCCGCACGAGGGCCTGGTGAAGGTGATCGAGGGTCCTGAGGGCGAGCGCATCGTCATTGTCCGCCTCGTCGAGCGCTTCCACATTGCGCCTGCTGAGGGCACGCTCGACTACAAGAGCACCACGGAGGAGCTGGGGCTCAAGAGCCTCACGCGGCTGGCCGTGAAGAACGGGGAGCGCGTCAAGGCCGGCACCCCGCTCCTGCGCACGGAGCTGGTGCTTACCAAGGGGCCTGGCCTCGGGGCCCTGGCGGGCCGGATCGAGATCACCTCCAAGGGTGAGCCGAAGGATGGCGAGGAGCAGAAGTTCGACTTCGCGATTGTGATCCTCGAGAGCATGGCCCTTCGCCGCGACCTTCCCTCGGTCGGCCGGTTCGGGGAGCACAAGGAGGAGTACATCGTCACCACCTTGGAGGCCAAGGACGGCGCGACCGTCAAGGCGAGGACAACCGTCGTCAAGACGGAGATCCTGAGCCACACGGACGGCATCGTGCAGTTCTCTGCGCTGGCTGAGGGGGGCGAGAGCCGCGAGGTGCGTCGCCTGGTGCTGATCACGCCCGAGCACGAGCTGCTGGTGCCGGTGGCGGGAGGCGTGTCGGCTGAGGACGGTGCCATGGTGCGGGAAGGTGATGTCATCGCGGAGGGCGTCGCTTCGCCTGACAGCGGCAAGCTTCGCGTGGTGGACAGGCACACCGTCGCCATCCGGCATGGCCGGCCATACCTGATCTCTGCGGGCACCCAGCTCATGGTCGATCAGGGCGATATGGTCCAGCGCGGGGAAAACCTCGCCACTCTCGTCTACGATCGGGTCAAGACGGGTGACATCATCCAGGGTCTGCCTCGCGTCGAGGAACTGCTTGAGGGCCGCAAGCCCAAGGAGTCGTCGATCATCGCGGAGCACGACGGCACGGTGAAGCTGCTGGTCGATATCGATGAGAACGTACGCGTCTTCATCGAGACCGAGCATGGGACCGAGGAGTACTCGATCCCGCCGGGCGGCCGCCTCATTGCGCAGGACGGCGACGTTGTCCGGAAGGGCGACCCGCTGACGGACGGCCCGATCAACCCGCACGATGTGCTGCGCGTGCAGGGCGTCGAGCGCCTGCAGCGGTTCCTGGTGGACGAGGTCCAGATGGTCTACCGCTCGCAGGGCGTCGAGATTGCCGACAAGCACATCGAGGTCATCGTGCGCCAGATGACGCGCAAGATGAAGGTCGAGGACCCCGGCGACACCACCTTGCTGCCTGGCGAGATGGTCGACGTGCTGGAACTCGACCGCGAGCAGAAGATGATCGTGGACAAGGAAGGCCGACCGGCCATCACCACCTCGATCCTGCTCGGCATCACGAAGGCCTCGCTGAACACCGAGTCCTTCATCTCCGCGGCCTCCTTCCAGGAGACGACGCGCGTCTTGACGGAGGCGGCGATCGAAGGGAAGAAGGACTGGCTCCATGGCCTGAAGGAGAACGTGGTCATCGGCCGCCTCATCCCGGCCGGCACGGGGCTCTTCAACCAGCAAGAAGAGGAACCGGTGGCGCCGGACTACCTCCTGCAGAGCGCCGGCTCCGAGCTCATCGGGTCCCCGGTGGCGGCGGGGGCTGGGGTCGAGATGTCCGCCGAGGACCTCTCTCCTGGCGACGCCATCATGCCGGCCGATGGAGAGGAAGAAGCCCTCGACAGCGACGCTGGCGCTGACGAGGCGCTCTGACGGCCGGCGCTGGCCCCTCGGGATCCGTGGGGCCAGCGCGGCCGGTGGCCCCAGGCCACACGATGATGGCCGGTCCCGTCGGGGACCGGCCATTGATGGTTGCAGGGCCAAGCCGGCTTCCGGATAACATCATTATCCTTGGGGCGCCGCCGGCCGGGGCTCTGCCAGAACCAGCCTGACACCTCCGGTCGCCCCGCGGCGGGGATCGCGGTCACACCCCGGCCTCGAGGGCGCGCACCGGATGGTAGGATGGCGGCATGCGCCACACGTTACTCATGTCTCTCCTGCTGGCTGGCCTCGCTGGACGGGCTGCTGCGGGGGCTCCCGCGTTCTCGATGCCCCACCTGCAGGGCGGCACGGCCACGCGGATGGGCATCGTTTGGCTCCAGCCCCCGCCTGGCCCGGTGCGGGTGGAGGCCCGGTCGGTTCGTGACGGCGCGGCCGGGGCGGTGTTCCGGGCCGCCGGGAACGGCCCGGTCTACTGGCTGGAGGGGTTGCAGCCTGCCGAGGTGTACCGCTACACCTGCTGGGCGGGCGGCCGCGAGGTTGCCACTGGCCAGTTTCGCACCCTGCCTGTGGACCCGGAGGCCGCCATCCGGTTCGCGGTGGTCGGGGACACGGGGAGTGGCTCCGCCATGCAGGTCGCGGTGGCGCGGGCGATGGTGCGCTGGCGGCCGGATTTCGTCCTGCACACCGGCGACGTGATGTACGAACGCGGGGAGCTGGAGGGCTATGGCCCGCGGTACCTGGAGCCCTACCGGGAACTTGTGACGCGTTGTGTCGTCTACCCGAGCATTGGCAACCATGACCACCGCACGCAGCAGGCCGCGCCTTACATGACGTTTTTCGAGCCCCCCCGAGCCAGCGCCTCTGACTCGGAGCGCTGGTACACCTTCACCGCGGGTGCCGTGCAGTTCTTTGCCCTCGACACCAACGTTCCTTTCGGCAAGGGCAGCCCCCAGCATCGCTGGTTGACGGCCGCCCTCGCGGGCAGCCAGGCGCGCTGGAGGGTCGCCTTCTTCCACCACCCTCCCTACAGTGGTGGGGCGCACGGCTCCAGCTTGCATGTGCGAGGGGCGTGGGGACCCCTCTTCGAGCGACACGACGTTCAGGTGGTCTTCACGGGCCACGACCACCACTACGAGCGCTCCACGCCTCGCGAGGACTTTGTCCGGGATGGTCGCCCCACAACCTACTTTGTCACCGGGGGTGGGGGGGCCTGGCTGAGGCGGGCGCAGGTGAGGCCGCACGCGGCGGTGGTGGCCTCGACCCACCACTTCCTTGGCGTCAGCCTGCGGGCAGGGCGCCTGCTGGTGGAGGCCATCGACGTGGACGGCAGGACCTTCGACACCGTGGTGATGTAGGAGGACGGTCAAAATTTAACCTGACGGGGCGTCATTTTTTTTGGGGGAGATACGCCCGGGTCCGTGGAGGTGTTCCTCCCCCCCTCCGGGGACCCGCGTCAGACGGCGGTTTTTTCTAGCACTCGTGGGCGTCGCTGGGCTGATCGTGCCGTAAGTCCGCAATTTGACACACCTTCAGGCATCCAGGTATATTAAAAGGTCCTTATGGCCCGATTAGGCGCCCCAGCCCGGTCGTGTCCCTCAACTTTGTTCCCGCGCTAGGCCAGCCGGCGGCGGGAAACACGGCGGAGACCGCCGCTCCCGTTTCGCCCTGGCGCGCGGCAAGACGCCGCGTCGTCATCGTAAGACCGCACGAGTCATACGCGTCCCGTAGGAGGAATTCCCGTTGCCCACCATCAGTCAGCTGGTTCGTAAGGAGCCGACCAAGGTGATCGTCAAGACGAAGTCGCCTGCCCTCAAGGCCTGCCCTCAGCGCCGAGGTGTTTGCACGCGCGTCTACACCACCACGCCCAAGAAGCCCAACTCGGCCCTCCGGAAGGTGGCCCGCGTGAAGCTGACGAACCACATCGAGGTGACGAGCTACATCCCCGGCGTGGGCCACAACCTTCAGGAGCACTCGGTGGTGCTGATCCGGGGTGGCCGTGTCAAGGACCTGCCTGGTGTTCGCTACCACATCGTGCGCGGCACCCTCGACGCAGCTGGCGTCAAGGGGCGGATGCAGGCCCGCTCGAAGTATGGTGCCAAGCGCCCGAAGCCCGGCCAGGCCGCTGCGGCCGGCGGCAAGAAAAAGTAGTTCGCCGGTCAGTTTTTAAGGAGATACACGTCCATGTCCCGTCGTGGCCGCATTGCCAAGCGCCCCCCGATTCCCGATCCCGTGTTCCAGAACATCCTGGTGACCCGGTTCATCAACACGATGATGATCCAGGGCAAGAAGAGCCTGGCCGAGCGCATCTTTTACACCGCGCTCGATGGCGCGGCTGCTCGCGCCGGCAAGGAGCCGCTGGAGATGTTCCAGAAGGCCCTGCAGAACGTTCGGCCCCTCATCGAGGTGAAGCCCCGCCGCGTCGGCGGTGCCACTTACCAGGTTCCCGTCGAAGTCAAGGCCGATCGCGGCACGGCGCTGGCCATCCGTTGGCTCATCGCAAACGCCCGGAAGCGGTCGGGGCGCTCGATGATTGACAAGCTTTCCGGCGAGTTCAGCGATGCTGCCTCGGGTGTCGGTGCCTCCGTCAAGAAGAAGGAAGACACCCACAAGATGGCTGAGGCCAACAAGGCCTTCGCGCACTACCGCTGGTAGAACCCGGCGACGTTCACCCCCACCCGCTCGCCACCGAGCGGGGGTAGACTGTAAGGAAAGACGATGCCCAGGCAATTCCCGCTCGAGCGGACGCGGAACATCGGTATTGCGGCGCACATTGATGCTGGCAAGACGACGACCACGGAGCGCATCCTTTACTACACCGGCAAGGTGCACAAGATCGGTGAGGTGCACGAAGGCGCCGCCACCATGGACTACATGGTGCAGGAGCAGGAGCGTGGCATCACCATCACCTCGGCGGCGACCACGTGCCAGTGGAGCGATCACCGCATCAACATCATTGACACCCCCGGCCACGTGGACTTCACCATCGAGGTCGAGCGCTCGCTCCGGGTGCTCGACGGGGTCGTGACGGTGTTCTGCTCCGTTGGCGGCGTTCAGCCTCAGACCGAGACGGTCTGGCGGCAGGCGAACCGCTACAAGGTCCCCCGGATGGTGTTCGTCAACAAGATGGATCGCGTCGGGGCCGACTTTTATCGCGTCCTCGACCAGATGCGGCAGCGGTTGAAGGCCAACCCTGTGCCGGTCCAGCTGCCCATTGGCGCCGAGGAGAACTTCATTGGCGTGGTCGATCTGATTCGGATGCGCGCCATTCGCTATTACGACGACGTTGGCAAGGACATCCGCGATGAGGACATCCCCGCTGACATGTTGGAGAAGGCCAAGGAGTACCGGCACCAGATGGTCGAGGCTGCGGCCGAACAGGACGATGAGCTCCTCAACAAGTACCTTGAGGGTCAGGAGTTGTCCGAGGCTGAGATCATCCTGGGTCTCCGGAAGGGCTGCCTCGCCATTAATCTGGTGCCCGTGACGTGTGGCTCCGCGTTCAAGAACAAGGGTGTGCAGCCCATGTTGGATGCCGTCATCAACTTCCTGCCCGCGCCCACTGACATCGAGGACGTCAAGGGCATCAAGCCCGGCACCGAGGAGGCAGATACGCGCCGCACGGCCGATGACGAGGCCTTCGCAGCGCTGGCCTTCAAGATCATCACCGACCCGTTTGTCGGCAAGCTGACTTTCTTCCGGGTCTACTCGGGCGTGCTCTCTTCTGGCAGTTACGTCCTCAACTCGGTGAAGGGTCAGCGCGAGCGAATTAGTCGGATTCTCCAGATGCACGCGAACTCCCGCCAGGAGATCGACCAGATCTTTTGCGGCGACATCGCGGCGGGGGTTGGCCTGAAGGTCACGACGACTGGCGACACCCTGTGTGATGAGAAGTCGCCCATCGTCCTGGAGGCGATGGACTTCCCTGAGCCGGTCATCCACGTTGCCATCGAACCCAAGACCAAGGCCGACCAGGACAAGCTGGGCGTTGCCCTCGGTAAGTTGGCCGAGGAAGACCCGACCTTCCGGGTGCACAATGACCCGGAGACGGCCCAGACCATCATCTCCGGGATGGGTGAGCTCCACCTGGAGATCATCGTGGACCGCCTGCTTCGGGAGTTCAAAGTGGAGGCCAACGTCGGCAAGCCTCAGGTGGCTTACCGGGAGACGATCCGCAAGGGTGTCAAGCAGGAAGGCCGGTTCGTCCGGCAGTCGGGTGGACGCGGTCAGTACGGCCACGTGTGGCTCGAGTTGGAGCCCAACGAGGCGGGCAAGGGCTTCGAGTTCGCCAACAAGATCGTGGGCGGCGTGGTGCCCAGGGAATACATCCCGGCCGTCCAGAAGGGCGTCGAGGAGGCCATGACCGGCGGCGTGCTGGCAGGGTTCCAGGTCATCGACGTGAAGGTCACCATCTTCGACGGGTCCTACCACGACGTCGACTCCAACGAGATGGCGTTCAAGATTGCGGGCTCGATGGCGTTCAAGGATGGGTGCGCGAAGGCCAGTCCCGTCTTGTTGGAGCCGATCATGAAGGTGGAGGTCGTGGTGCCTGAGGAGTACACCGGTGACGTCATCGGTGACCTTCAGGGGCGTCGGCGCGGCGTGGTCGAGGGCATGGAGGTGGCGATGGGCCTTCAAACCATCCGCCTGATGGTCCCGCTGGCCGAGATGTTCGGTTACTCCACCGACCTCCGGTCTGCGACCCAGGGCCGCGGCACCTACGCCATGGAGCCTAGCCACTACGACGAGGTTCCCAAGAACATCGCGGAGGGCATCGTCGCCAAGGCCAAGGGCGTCAAGGTCTGAGCCCCCCTCCCATGGCCGCGGGGAGGTTTGAGGTTGGCTGGCGGAAGTGCCCGCTCCAACCCAAGCAAGTTTTCCCCGCGGCTTCCGATATTTATAAGGTTAAGACTTTAGAAAGGACCGTTTAACGATATGGCACGGCAAAAGTTCGAGCGTAACAAGACGCACGTGAACATCGGCACCATCGGTCACGTGGACCACGGCAAGACGACGCTGACGGCGGCCATCACGATGACCCTGGCCGCGCTGGGCCAGGCCG
>JAYKHL010000030.1:0-8208 GCA_035284865.1 Candidatus Sericytochromatia bacterium
CATCCGCAAGCCAACAGAGCCAGGCACCCACATCGCGGGGCGCTTGGTGACGGGATCAGGGGTGGGGAAGCCCACCACGTCCTCCTGCTCCGGCTCGGCCTGGGGGCTCTCGAGGGCCAGCATGTAGCCGCTGAGCAGTTCGCCGGTGGCGACCACGGTGCCTCTCACCCGCACGACGTAGGCGTTGGGGCGAAGCTCCAGGTTGTCCCGGGTGCGCAAGGGTGGGACCAGGTAGCCGAGCTCCTGCGCGATGTCGATGCGCAGGGGCCCCAGCCGCTGAAGCAGGGTGCCCCCCAGCGCCGGGTCGGCCAGCGGAACCAGATCGAGCCCGAGCTCCAGCTCGAAAGGGAGGACGGTGAGCTCCACCAGCAGCGCCTCCGGGTCGTAGCCGTCCGGCTCCTCCGTCGAGAGCTCGAACTCGCCTCCGCTGGTGGCCTGGGGCTCGTCCGTGACGAGGTGGGCGAGGTCGTCGGGCACGGCCAGAGCTCCATCCTCCTCCTCGCTGCGTTGTCGGGGCTGTTCGAGGGGGATGTCGGCGAACAGCTCGTAGAACAGCGGGTAGTCGTGGAAAACCTCCCGTGTGGCAGCCAGGATTCGGAACAGGCCAGCCACCAGGCCCAGCGCCTCTCGCTGGAGCTGCAGCCCGGGCTTGTCCCTGAGCAACGCCAGCGCCCGCTCGGCCTTTGCCAGCTCGGCCTGATCGTCTCGGAAGTGATCGAGCAGGGCCTTGATGTTGGATTTGAGGTGGTAGGACAGCTTGATCTGCGCCGCCAGCTCCTTGATGCGGGCGGGCCCGAGCGCGAGGTGAAGGGGCACGGTGGCCCGGTCGATGGGCACCGGACTCTCGGCGGTGCGCATCGCGAACGCCAGCTGGTCGAACAGCGGCCGCACCCGGACCTCACGGGCCCGGGCTGCGTCGACGGCGGCAGCAAACGCTTCGGCGGGGTCCTCCTGGACCGTCGGCAGGGATCCCTGGTGTCGCCCTCGCCACCAGGCTGTCAGCTTGTCGAACATCGTGTTGGCGGCCCTCTGGGTGCCGGCTGGCCTGCTTTTTCATTTACCCGCCGGGGGTTGCGGGCAATCCCGGGGGGCGGCGCCCCTGATTCCGCATGACCCCTCATCCCCGCTGACGCGGACCGTCTCCCGGTGAGAGAAGGGAGTGGAAACCGTCCGCACCCTTTGGGTGAAACAGGATCTCGCTCCCCTCTCCCTCAGGGAGAGGGGAGCCGCAGGCCGGGTGAGGGCCTGGCGCGGAATCAGGCCGGCGCGCTTTGGCGCCCACCGGGGGAGGCCGAACACCACTTCCCCGTTTCCCCCCCGGGTGAGGGGGGCCGCAGGCCCGCCGTCCGGCCATTCGCGCACGCCTGAATTCGGCGTCTTGGCCGTGCTACGATGGGGGCAGACAGCGTCGTCTCGGCGGCTCCGGCCGCGCCCTCCGAGGACCCCTCCCGATGACCACGGAAACTCCCTCCCCAGCCCCCCGGGCCGGAGGCGCTTACGCGCCTCGCCACGGTGTCCGCTTCGTCACGGCCGCCTCGCTGTTTGACGGACACGACGCGGCCATCAACATCATGCGGCGGATCCTGCAGGCGTCTGGCGTGGAGGTGATCCACCTCGGCCACAACCGCTCCGTGCGCGAGGTGGTCGAGACGGCCATCCAGGAAGACGCCCATGGCATCGCCATCTCGAGCTACCAGGGCGGCCACGTCGAGTACTTCAAGTACGCCGTGGAGCTGCTTCGGGAGCGCGGAGCGGGCCACATCCGCGTCTACGGCGGCGGGGGCGGCGTGATCGTGCCGGCCGAGATCGCCGAGCTGGAGGCCAGCGGGGTCGCGAAGATCTTCTCGCCGGAGGACGGCCGCCAGCTGGGCCTGCAGGGCATGATCGATCGGATGGTCGCGGAGACGGACTACGCGATGGCGGAGCGGGGGCTGCCCGGGGCCGACGACGTCACCCCGGCGCAGGTGCAGGCCGTCGCGCGCGCCATCACCGCCGTGGAGGCGGGGGTGGGGAACGCGCTGATGGCGGCGATGCGGCCTCGCATCGCGGCCTCGCAGGCCCCCGTGCTGGGCATCACGGGCACGGGCGGGGCGGGCAAGTCGAGCCTCACGGACGAGCTCGTGCGCCGCATCCTCACCGACTTCCCGGACCGGCGGCTGGCGATCCTGTCGGTGGACCCGACCAAGCGCAAGACCGGCGGGGCGCTGCTGGGCGACCGCATTCGCATGAACGCCATCTACGACGACCGCGTCTACATGCGCTCGCTCGCCACGCGCACCGTCCACGCGGCCACCTCGGGGGCGCTGCGCGAGGCGATCGACCTGGCCCGAGGGGCCGGCTACGATCTCGTCATCGTCGAGACGGCGGGCATTGGCCAGTCGGACTCCGCCATCGTCGACCTGGTCGAGGTCTCGCTCTACGTGATGACCAGCGAGTTTGGCGCGGCGAGCCAGCTCGAGAAGATCGACATGCTGGACTTCGCGGACCTCGTCGCCATCAACAAGTTCGACAAGCGCGGGGCCCACGACGCCCTGCGGGACGTCCGCAAGCAGTACCAGCGCAACCACCAGCGGTTCGACGAGCCCGCTGAGGCCATGCCGGTCTTCGGCACCGTCGCCTCCCAGTTCAACGACGAGGGCACGAACTGGCTCTACGTGAACCTGATGGAGGCCCTGGCCCGCAAGGCCGGCAGCAGCTGGCAGCCGAGGCTGGTGGTCACGCAGCGGGACAGCCGGCGCCAGGCCGTGATTCCGCCGGAGCGGGAGCGCTACCTGGCCGAGATCGCCGACGTGGTGCAGGCCCACAAGGCCGAGGCCCGGGCCCAGGCCGAGCGGGCCAGCGAGGCCTACGGCTGCTGGGTGGCCCTGCGCGCGCTGGGCGACGCCGTGCCTCCGATGGCCGGCTTGCTGGACCCGGCCAGCCTCACGGACGCGCAGGCCGATCCGGCCGTGCGGGTGTTGCGTCAGCGCTACCAGGCCGCCTTGCTGGACCTCACGCGGGAGCACCTTGCCCTGCTGCAGGGGTGGCCGGCGCTGGCGGAGGCCTACAGGTCGCCGCGCCACACGTACACCGTGCGTGGGCAGCAAATCGAGGTCGAGAACATCACCGAGAGCCTCTCGGGCCTGGCGATCCCCAAGGTCGCGCTGCCCGACCACCGGGACTGGGGCGACCTGCTGGCCTGGCAGCTCCTCGAGAACGTCCCCGGGCGCTACCCCTACACGGCCGGCGTGTTCGACTACAAGCGGCAGGGGGAGGACCCCACCCGCCAGTTCGCTGGCGAGGGGACGCCCGAGCGCACCAACAAGCGCTTCCACTACCTGTCGGCCGGCCAGCCCGCCATCCGGCTGTCGACCGCCTTCGACTCCGTCACGCTGTACGGAGAGGACCCCGCCACGCCGCCGGACGTGTATGGCAAGATCGGCAACTCCGGCGTCTCCATCTGCACGGTGGACGACGCCAAGAAGCTCTACGCCGGCTTCGACCTGTGCGCGCCGGGCACCTCCGTCTCGATGACCATCAACGGGCCGGCCCCGATCCTGCTGGCCTTCTACCTCAACGCCGCCATCGACCAGCAGGTGGAGCGCCACCTGCTGGAGACGGGGACCTGGGAGGCCGCCGAGGCCCGCATCGCGGCCCACTTCGAGGCGAAGGGCCTGCCGCGTCCCGTGTACCGGGGGGCAGACGTGCCGGCGGAGGGCCGCCTCCACGGCCTGCGGACCCTCGGCGTGACGGGCGACATGCTCGTCGACGCCGAGACCTACGCGGCCATCAAGGCGCGCACGCTCGCCGTCGTGCGCGGCACCGTCCAGGCCGACATCCTCAAGGAGGACCAGGCGCAGAACACCTGCATCTTCAGCACCGAGTTCGCGCTGCGGATGATGGGCGACATCCAGCGGTACTTCATCGACCACGGGGTGCGGAACTACTACTCGGTGTCCATCAGCGGCTACCACATCGCCGAGGCAGGGGCCAACCCGATCTCCCAGCTGGCGTTCACGCTCGCGAACGGGTTCACCTACGTGGAGTACTACCTGGCGCGCGGGATGGCGATCGACGACTTCGCGCCGAACCTGAGCTTCTTCTTCTCGAACGGCATCGACCCGGAGTACGCCGTGATCGGGCGGGTTGCACGGCGCATCTGGGCGACGGCGATGCGGCGGCGCTATGGCGCCAACGAGCGCTCCCAGAAGTTGAAGTACCACATCCAGACGTCAGGCCGGAGCCTGCACGCGCAGGAGATCGACTTCAACGACATCCGGACCACGCTCCAGGCCCTGTACGCCATCTACGACAATTGCAACTCGCTGCACACCAACGCCTACGACGAGGCCATCACCACCCCGACGGAGGAGAGCGTGCGCCGGGCGATGGCCATCCAGCTCATCATCAACCGGGAGCTTGGCCTCGCCAGGAATGAGAACCCGCTGCAGGGGGCCTTCATCATCCGGGAGCTCACGGAGCTCGTGGAGGAGGCGGTGCTGGCCGAGTTCCGGCGGCTCTCGCAGCGCGGCGGCGTGATCGGCGCGATGGAGACCATGTACCAGCGGGGCAAGATCCAGGACGAGTCGATGCACTACGAGCACCTCAAGCACAACGGGCAGCTGCCCATCGTTGGCGTGAACACCTTCCTGAACCCCAACCCCGTCGACTATGGCGGCGCCATCGCGCTCATCCGCTCGACCGAGGAAGAGAAGCGCCAGCAGATCGACAACCTGGCGGCCTTCCACGCCCGCCACGCGGCGGCGGCGCCTGGCGCGCTGGCGCACCTGCAAGCGGCCGCCGCCGCGGGTGGCAACACCTTCGAGGCCTTGATGGAGGCGGTGAAGACCTGCTCGCTCGGCCAAATCACGCGAGCGCTCTATGCCGTGGGGGGGCAGTATCGGCGGAACATGTGAGATCGTCAGGGAGGCGGCAGCCGGCGGTACAGGACGAGGTCCTTGTAGGCCGAGTGCCAGGCCCAGACAAACTGGTAGCGGGGGTCGCGGTCCAATGCCTGGCGAAGCCGCCCGTACAACATCGGGTCTCCCTCGGGGTGCGTTAACACCCAACAAGGCTGGCCCGGGGGCACGAACCGGTCGAGGTCGTGGGGGCGAATCGGCGGGGGCTTCCAGTCGATGTTGGCGGCCCTGCGGTGGGCGAGGAAGAGCAGGATTTGATCGTCCGTGTTGTCTACCACGGGGTCGTTGGGCGGCACGAGGCGCGCCAGCTCCGCCGCGGTGGGAACGATGAAGGCCCCCAGGTTGCTCGGGGTATCCCAGCGCCACAGGTAGGAGGGGCGAGCCAGGGCGCCGAGCGCAAGAGCCGCAGACGTGGCGACGGCAACGCCTGCCAGCACCCGGCGCGGGCGACGTAGGACGTCGCCCCGCAGGGCGACCGCCCAGACGGCCACCACCGTGACCCACACGTTGAGGGTGTAGTGCGGGTAGTCCCGGATGAACCGGAGGCCGTGGAACGTCAGGGCCACCACCAGCCAGCCACCTACCCACATCAGGGCCTGCCACCGGCGGAGGCGGGCCTGCTGCATCAGCAGGCTCAGGGCCAGCAGGAGGCTTCCGCCCAGGAAGGCCACGCCCGCGGGGGAGCGTGCCAGCTCCCACTCGATCAGGGTGGGCGCGAACCACAAGGCGCCCCAGACGTGGCGCAGCGTCAGGAGCAAGGAGCCTTGCGAGTCTTGCGCGGCATACCGGGCCAGCAGGGCTCCGCTCTCGAGCACCGGCCCGAGTTCGAAATTGAGCCAGCCCAGCAGCAGCAGCAGGGGCATCGCCAACCCCGCGGCCAGGGCCCCGACGTGCCGGGGGCTCCGCGCCACGGCCAGGTATGGCAACAGCAGGAGGAGGCCCACCTGCTTGACCAGCAAGGCGAGGCCACAGGCCAGGCCTGCCAGGAGGTATCGTCGCCACCCAGCGACCTCCGGGGGCCCGAACAGCCAGACCCCGAGCAGTCCCGCCGCCACCACGCCGTGCTCCAGCGTCACGTGGTTCCCCTCGTAGTCCAGGCACAGCAGGGGGTAAGTGCTGGCGAGCAGCCACGCCAGCCAGGCGGGGGTGCCCCTGCACACGAGCACGCCCGCCCCGAGCCCCACGATGACGGCCACCCAGGCCACCGGCAGCCAGACCGTCAGCAGCAACCGATCCACCCCGAGTCTCAAGGGCCCGGCGTGGATGAGCTGCATCAAGGGCGGATAGAACGGCTGGAAATCCAGGTAGGGCCTCAGGCCCTCCGCCAGCAAACCCGCCTGCATGAGGTAGACCCCGGCGTCGTGGCACCAGACGCCGTGTACGGCATCCACCGCGAGCAACCCGAGCGCGACCAGTGCAGCAGCCACGGCGGACCACCGCGCGACCGTCTCGCGCCCCCCGGCGTCATCAGGATGGCCCACGTCACTCCACCAGCGAGATGGCTGCCCCCACGACCACGCCCAGCTCCGCACACGTGCCTGCCGGCACCTCGAGCACGTAGTCCACGGGCTCGGCCGGCCCGAAGGTCGGGCAGGGCTGTCCCTCCACGCAGGGCTGCGCGTCGGGGTAGATCGCGACCACGCGCTCGGCTCGCACGAAGACGACGTCGATGGCGAAGCGCATGTCGGGCATCCAGATGCGGGCCTCCGTTGGCCGCTCCCAGCCGAGCACGAGGCCCGTGCCCCGGGCGAGGCAGGGGCGTCCGGAGAGCCCCTTCACGCGAGCCTCCGGTGTCAAGGCCAGGTCAACGGGCAGCCGACGCTCGCCGACCAGCACGTACGCGCTGGAGGTGGTGGGCGCACAAGAGGCCTCAGGGCTGGCCTGTGGCGGCAGATCCCTTGCCGCTTCGGTCGGCGCCGGCGTGGGACCGGCAGCCACGCGGGGCGGGTTGCAGCCCAGCACCAGGGTCAGGGTGGTGGCGAGCAGGGCAAGGCGACGCATCAGTACCTCCTGGCTGGGAACCGCCTCATCATGACACGGCCGCCAGGGATGTTACGATGGCGCACCCCACGTGGCTTGCTCGACGGAGGTCCCCCATGAGCCCCGACGCCGACCCCGCTCCCCTCACGCCTGCTGCGGAGGAGGCTTTCCGCCAGTTCGCGGCCAGCGTGCCGGACGCCGACTGGGATCGCCTGGTGCGCACCACCACCGAGGCCATCTTGCGCCGGCTCGGGGCCTGTGGGGCCCTCGACGGTGCCTCACCCGACGCGATGAAGGAGGCGTACCACCTCGTCGGGGAGTTGTTGGTCGCGCACACCAACGTCACGCTGACGTGCCTCGCGGCAGCCCGGACGGCCGCGGACGGGGGCGCTTGAGCGCCCCATGTCACTCGCGAGGCGCCCGTCTGGCAGGCTGACCAGCTGGCTGAGGTCGAGGCCCTCCTGGCTGCCCGCTGCCGAACCTGCCCACCGGTGGCCTCGAACCTTGGCGGTTTTGGCTGGCGCACCGCCTCCTGGCGCTCGGTACCATCTGAGTGTCGAGCCAGGGAGGCGCCGGCGGTGTCCGGTGCCGTGGGCCTCGACAGAGGAGGGCTGCGAGGTGCTGTCGAATCAGGCTCCCACGAAGCGAGCCCCGCTGTTGCGGGTGTGTTCGAACTCCAACCCCGCGGCGGTGGCCGGGGCGATCGCGGGCGTGATCAGAGAGAGCGGCCGCTGCGAGGTGCAGGCCATCGGGGCTGGGGCGGTGAACCAGACCGTGAAGGCCATTGGCATCGCCCGAGGGTATGTGGCGCCCTCGGGCCTGAACCTGGTTACCATCCCCGCTTTCCTCGACATCGAGGTCAACGGGGAGGAGCGCACGGCGATCCGGTTCATCATCGAGCCACGGTGAGCCCCTGCCCACGGTGCTCGCCTCCCTCCCCGGGCGCTCGGGTGAGGGAGGTCGCCCGTGTGGCACGTGACGGGGCCGGGCCGTCGATGGGGTACACTAAGGCGTTGACATCATCCTGCGACCGGCCCGAGGTCTCCTTGAAGCGCACCGCATCCAGCCTCCTTGCCGCCCTTGCCGCCTGCCTGGCCGGAGGTGCTGCGCCGGCCCTGGCGCAGACCGCCCTGTTCGAGCCGGGCACGAACTGGACGACCATCCACACGCCCCACTTCCGCATCTACCACACGCCGGAGCTGGCCTCCAAGGCGCGTGAGGTCGCCACCATCGCCGAGGACGCGCACCGGCAACTCGTGCCGTTCATGGGGGTGGAGCCGGCTGGGCTCACCGAGGTGGTGGTGACGGACCAGTTCGACGAGCTGAATTC
>JAYKHL010000031.1:0-6917 GCA_035284865.1 Candidatus Sericytochromatia bacterium
GCTGGGCGCGGATGAAGGCGTCCACCACCGGGTCCACGCTGATCGAGAAGAACGCCCCGTCCAGCGTGCCACCGGCCGGGACGCTGTCAATGAGCGCCGCGAGCTGGCGATCGGGGTTGTTGGGGTCGGCCTGCGCCGTGCGCTGGTTGGCTGCCCGCACCTGCGCGGAGGTGAGGCCCTGCAGGGGCGAGGCGTAGGTGTTGGTGAAGTACACGCGGACGCCCGGGCCGGGCCCGGGCGTGGGCTCCGGGACCGGGGCAGGCGCTGGCCCCGGGGGGGGAGTGGGGCCCGGCCCGCGCCGGAGCAGCTGCCGAAGCCAGCTGATGAGGCGCTCCCACAGGCCCGCCGGCGCGGGGCCAGCCCAGCTGCGTGGGCCTGGCCCCGGCTGGGGGGAAGGGGCTGGGCCGGGGCTGGCCGGCCCCGGGGCAGGACGCGAGGCCGGGCTCGGCGCGGCCAGCCACCGGGGCGGCGCCACAGGCGGCCTGGGAGGGGGCGCCCAGGGGGCCGGCGGGGGGAGCGGTGCTGGCCCGGGCGAAGGCGGCGAGGGCGTGGGCCCCGGCTGAAGGGGGAGGGGCCAGCCCCCGGTCGGGGCCGGCCTCGCGGCCACCGGGGCTGGCGCCACGGCCTGGCCGCCCGTCCAGCCATCGGGCTGCCAGGCCGACGGGGGGCGCGCGGCGGGGACCACCGCCTGCCGCTGCCCCGGCAGCGCAGCGCGCACCCGACGGAAGTCGCCGAGGAGGCTGCGGGGATGGGAGGGGGCGAGGCGATCGGACACGGCAGGACCCGGCAGGTGGGAGCCACCGGGTCTATCGGGCCCGCCCGGTCAGATTCGATTAAGGGGCGGTCAATCTTGCCTTAAATAATGGCTTGGGCCTGGTCGTCCGTTGCCGCAGCCGGCCCCACCCCCTAGGCTCGTTGAGGTGCAACGAGCGGGGAGGCTGGGCATGGCCGACGACCAGCAGGCGCCGGGGGATGGCCCGGAGCCACAGCGGGAGCACCTCCTGCCTGACGAGGATCTCAACCGGCTCCTCCGTCAGGGGATGCCAGCCATGCTGGAGGCGTGCCGCCACGGTCGCCAGGTCATCTCCCAGGATGGGCTGTTCCTCGTGTCGGACGACGATGGGGTGGTCTATGGCGGCTGCGCCTGTGGCACCGGCCTCTACCACCGCGACACGCGCTACCTGTCCGGCTGGGAGCTGCAGGTCGAGGGCGTGCGCCCCACCCTGCTGTCTTTCTCGGCGGAGCGCAACTTCCAGGCGCGCATCGAGTACATGAACGCCCAGATGACCCTCGCGGACGGGCGTCAGGTGTGTCAGGAGACGCTTTACCTGGCCTCGACGCGGCTGATCCGGGGCTACGTTCACGAGCGCTTGGAGCTCGTCAACTACAACCCGGAGCCCGTGACGCTGCGGCTCAAGGTCTCCTTTCAGGCCGATTTTGCGGACATGTTCGAGGTGCGGGGCGCCTTCCGGGGTGACCGGGGGCGTTACTTCAAGCCCCGGCTGGAGGGGGCGCAGGGGCTGCTGGCCTACGAGGGGGCGGACGGCGTGTTGCGTCGGACCCGCATCCGCCTGGGGCCCGCGCCCGTGACGCTGGAGGCGACCACCGCCGGCCACGGCGTCGGGTTCTGCGCCCGCCTGGAGGTCACGCTGCCGGCCGGGGGGGGGCGGGCCAGCCTGGAGACCACGATCGAGCCCCTCGAGGAGGGGGCCCCCGCGCTTCCTGCGCCCCAGCCGTTCCCCGAGCTTCGCAGCTGGCTCCAGCGCGAGCAGCAGCGCCGCAAGGCGGGGCTCACGACGCTCGGCAGCGACAACGAAATTTACGACCTCGTCCTGCAACGAAGCGTGCTGGACCTCGAGACCCTGACCTCGATGCAGCCCGAGACCGGCCCCTACATCGCTGCCGGCATCCCCTGGTTTGCCTGCCCGTTTGGCCGGGACGCGCTGATCGCCGCCTACCAGAGCCTGCTGCTCGGGCCAGACCTCGCGATGGGCACCTTGCGGTACCTCGCGCGGCACCAGGGGAGGGACGTGAACGATTTCCGAGACGAGGAGCCGGGCAAGATCATGCACGAGATCCGCTACGGCGAGCTCACGCGCCTGGGCCAGGTGCCCCACGCGCCCTACTACGGCTCGATCGACGCCACGCCGCTGTTCCTGATCCTCGTCTCGGAGACTTACCGGTGGACGGGTGACATGGCCTTCGTCCGGGAGATGTGGGAGGCCGTCGAGCAGGCGCTCATGTGGATCGACGCCTACGGGGATCTGGATGGTGACGGCTTCCTCGAGTACGCCACCCGCTCGCCGCTCGGGCTCTACAACCAGAACTGGAAGGACTCGGCCAACAGCAACATCGGCCCGGATTTCCGGGTCGCGCCCACGCCCCTGGCGGTGGCCGAGGTCCAGGGCTACGTCTACGATGCCAAGCGGCGCATGGCCGAGCTGTGCGAGGCGCTGGACCTGCGGGTCATGGGGGAGCGCCTGTTGCGGGAGGCGGAGGACCTGAAGCAGGCCTTCAACCGGGCCTTCTGGTCCGAGCCCGACGGGTTCTACGTGATTGCCCTGGATGGGGCCAAGCGGCCCGTGCGCACGCTGGCCTCCAACATGGGGCATGGCATCTGGAGTGGCATCATCGATGAGGCCCGGCTGCCCCTGGTCGCGCGACAGCTCCTGAGCGCCGAGATGTTCAGTGGATGGGGCATTCGCACCATGAGCAGCGCGATGCCCCCCTTCAACCCGCTGAGCTACCACAACGGCTCCATCTGGCCACACGACAACAGCCTGCTCGCAAAGGGGCTGGCGGACGCAGGCTTCAAGGACGAGGCCTTGCGGGTGATGGCCGCGATGTACGACGCGGCCCTGCAGTTCCCCTACTTCCGCTTGCCCGAGCTGTTCTGCGGCTTTGCCCGCGCCGGGGAGATGGATCGACCCGTCCCCTACCCCGTGGCGTGCTCCCCGCAGGCCTGGGCGGCCGGCGCCAGCCTGCTCCTGCTGCAGGCGGTGCTGGGGCTGACCCCGGATGCGCCTCGCAGGCAGCTGCTGATCCGGCGCCCCGTGCTGCCGCCGTGGCTGGAGAACGTCTACCTGCGGGGGCTGCGCATCGGAGAGAGCCGGGTCGACCTCCAGCTCGTGCAGACCCACGGCGTCACCACGTCCCGGGTGCTGGCGAAGTCGGGCCCTGCCCTGAAGGTCCTGATCGAGGGGTGACCTGCCCCCCGCTGATGGCGCCCGTCAGGGCCTCCCGACGGCCCGGGGCGCCTCTCGCGGTTTCGTCGCCGGGGGGCTGCGGTCACGCTTCTCCGCGACGGCCTCGTCTGGCGCCGCCGTGCTGGGAGAGCCAGGCGTTGAGATCCAGAATGGGCACGAAGTACTTGCGGCTGCTGCGGCCACAGAACAGCATCGCGTCCCCCTTGGTCTTGCGGGCCTCGTCCACGTTGAACCATTGAAGCTCCACGTTGTCGTCCTCGCACTCCGGGCACCGGCACACCAGCTCGGGGTGGATGCCCCTGATGCTGGGCCGGGCGGGCGCGCTGGCCGCGCTGGCGACCTCGGGGGAGCTTGCAGCCTCCGCGGGCGGCGCCGCGTTCGCGTCAGGAGCCTCGGCAGCCGCATCGGGGGCCTGTCGTTCCTCGTGGTCGCTCATCGGATTGCTCGTGCCTCGGGTGGGGGAGGGGCTGTCGGCCTTGTTCATACCACCCGCACGGCTGCCCGCGCCAGCAGGCGGCCCCCCGAGGGGCTGGCCCCTGCCTGGCAAGCAGGCTACAATGGGCCTCGCCGTGTGAACGGCCGTTCGTTTCTGAGTACCCGACCCCAGCCTCCACCACGCATCGGGAAGGACGCCCACGTGACCCATCGGATCCTCCAACGCAAGGCGATCGACACCGCGGCCCGACCCGGCGACTCCGGCCTGCGCCGGACACTTGGCCCGCTGGACCTGACCTTGCTGGGCGTTGGCGCCATCATCGGCGCCGGCATCTTCGTCATTGCCGGCAAGGGGGCGCAGGCCGCCGGCCCCGGCATCATGCTGTCGTTCGTGCTGGTCGGCGTCGCCTGCCTCTGCGCGGCCCTGTGCTACGCCGAGCTGGCCTCGATGATTCCGGCCGCGGGCAGCGCGTATGCCTACACCTACGCCACCATGGGCGAGTTCCCGGCGTGGATGATCGGCTGGTTCCTCGTCCTGGAGTACACGGTGGCCTCGGCCGCCGTGGCCTCAGGCTGGTCGGGCTACTTCGCGAAGATCCTGGCCATGACCGGCCAGACGTTGCCCCACAAACTCACGCACTCGCCCCTCGAGGCCGTGGGGCCCGGCCTGATGAACCTGCCGGCGACCCTGATCGCCCTGCTCGTGACGGCGTTGCTGGTGTTCGGGGTGCGGGAGAGCGCCCGGGCCAATGCCGTGTTCGTGGCCCTCAAGATCGGTGTGCTGATTGTGTTTCTGGCTGTTGCCCTGCCGGCCGTCCGGCCTGAGAACTGGGAGCCGTTCTTGCCCTTTGGCTGGCAGGGCGTCATCACGGGGGGGGCCCTCATCTTCTTTGCGTACATCGGCTTCGACGCCGTCGCGACCACCGCCGAGGAGGCGAAGAACCCCCAGCGCGACCTGCCCATCGGCATCATCGGCTCGCTGCTCATCTGCACGGTGTTCTACATCGCCGTGGCGGCTGTCATGACGGGGATGGTGCCCTTCACGGCCCTGAACGACGCGGCCCCGCTGGCGAAGGCGCTCTCCCTCATCGGCCAGGAGAAATGGGCGGCCTTGATCTCGTTCGGCGCGGTGTTCGGGCTGACCAGCGTGCTGATGGTGTTGATGATGGGGATGCCGCGCATCTGGTTCGCCATGAGCCGGGACGGCCTGCTGCCGCCGATGTTCGCGCAGATCCACGAGCGGTTTGGCACGCCCTGGCTGGCGACCATCATCAACGGCGTGGCCGTGGCCGCCATCACCGGTCTGCTCCGCCTGGACGAGATCGCCGAGATGACCAACATCGGCACGCTCTCGGCCTTCATCGTCGTGGCGATCGGCGTCTGGTTGCTGCGCGCCCGGCACCCCGAGATGCCTCGCGGCTTCCGGGCCCCGTGGCTGCCGCTGGTGGCGGGGTTCACCGTCGTGGCCTGCGGCTGGATGATGCTGAGCCTCTCCAGCCTCACCTGGGTGCTGTTCCTGGGCTGGTCGGCGGTGGGGGTGCTGGTGTACTTCGGCTACAGCTACCGGAACAGCGTGCTGCAGCGCCAGATCGCCGCGGCGGCCGCGCGCGTGGACGCTGCCCTGCGGGAGTGACGGATCCTCACCGGCGCACAGGGGCGCTCGCCCGCCCCTCGTCGAGGCTCGGGGCGCTGGCCGGGGCGGCCGTGGCCCTGGCCTGGCTGGGCCTGGGGGCTGGCGGCGTGCTGGCCCGGGCCCAGTGGGCGGGCTACCACCTGCTGTTCGAGCTGAGGGGGCCCAGGCCGCAGCCCACAGAGGTGGCCGTCGTCGCCGTCGATGAGGCCAGCCTGGAGGAGCTGGGGGCCTGGCCCGTGCCGCGCACGACGTGGGCCGAGCTGGTCGAGGGCCTGCTGGCGGCTGGCGCCACCGTCGTGGGGCTGGACATCGCCTTCGTCCAGCCCTCGAGCCTGCCGGGGACGGACCAGGCCTTCGCGCGCACCCTGGCTGCGCACCCGGGCAAGGTGGTGCTGGCTGCCAACTTTCAGCCAGGCCGAAGCTTCGGCGAGGAGCGGCGCCAGCTGGTGCTACCCCTGCCAGGCCTGCGGGGCGGGGCCGTGGTCGGCATCGTCGACCTGCCCTTCGATGCGGACGGGGCCATCCACCGCTTTCCCCGCGCGGTGCTGGGCGTGGACCCCGCCGATCCGACGAGGCTGACGTGGCACGACGGCTTTGCCTGGGCCGTTGCCAGCCGGCACCCTGGCGCCCGGTTGCCGGGCTTGCAGCCTGGCGCCCAGGGCCTCATCGACTTCGTGGGCCCCCCCGGCACGGTGCGAACGCTGTCGCTGGTGTCGGTGCTGGATGCCGTCCGGGGTGGCGATCCCCGGGTGCTGGCCGGCCTCCGCGGGCGCGCCGTGCTCGTGGGGGCGTCGGCCCTGCGGCTGCAAGACCAGTACCCCACGCCCTACACCGCGACGCTCTCAGGCGCAGGCGCCGCCACGTACATGCCGGGGGTGGAGATCCACGCCCAGGCCGTCGCAGGGCTGGTGAGCGGGCGGGTGCTCCGGGAGGCCCGAGGGGAGGCCCAGGCGCTGGGTCTCCTGCTGCTCGGCGCCCTGGCCGGGGCCTGGCTGGTGCGCCTGCCCCCGGGGCGTGGCGCGCTGGCGGCGGCCAGCCTGGGGGCGATGGCGGGGGGAGCGGCGCTGGGGCTCTTCACCCGGCGGGGGGTGTGGCTGGACCCGGTCGCGCCCGTGGGGGTGATCGCCTCGGTCTACGTGGTGGCCCTGGGCATCCAGTACCTCCGGGCCGAGACCCACAGGCGTCTGACGCGCCGCACCTTCGAGCGCTACGTCGATCGCGAGATTGTCGAACGGCTCCTGGCCGAGCCCTGGCTGGCCCCGCGCATGGGAGGCGAGCAACGCGAGGTGACGGTGCTGTTTTCTGACATCCGCTCCTTCACCACGATTTCCGAGCAGCACACGCCCGAGCAGGTCGTGACCTTCCTCAACGCCTACCTCACGGAGATGGCGCGGGTGATCCGAGCCGAGCGGGGCTGCATCGACAAGTACATCGGCGATGCGATCCTGGCCGTGTGGGGCAACGTGCTGCCGATGAGCCCCCAGGAGGCCGCCTGTGGGGCCGTGCGGGCCGGCCTCGGCATGCTCGAGCGCCTTGACGCCTGCCAGGCGGGCTGGCGAGCCCGCGGGTTTCCACCCATCGCCATCGGGATTGGCATCAACACCGGCGAGGCCGTGGTCGGCAACATCGGTTCCCCCGAGAAG
>JAYKHL010000032.1:0-32553 GCA_035284865.1 Candidatus Sericytochromatia bacterium
AGGCGCGGCAGGTGCCGAACCGGCCGCGCCAGTACACGATCGTCTGCTCGTACAAGATCGAGAAGGTCGTGACGGAGGCGCTGCCCGTCGCCATCAAGATCGTCGAGGGCCTCGCCCGGGGCGAGGAGGTCGACATCGCGGAGGACCTCGAGAACCTGCGCTACTGGGCGGACCGCCAGTCGCTGGGCCCGTCGACCAAGGCCATCGTCGAGGCCGCCGAGCGGCGGGGCATCCCGACGTTCCGCATCACCGAGGATGCGAGCCTGTTTCAGCTCGGCTGGGGCAAGCACCAGAAGCGCATCCAGGCCACGATGACCAGCAACACCAGCCACATCGCCGTGGGCATCGCCTCGGACAAGGACCTGACCAAGGCGCTGCTGACCGAGGCCGGGCTGCCCGTGCCCAAGGGTGAGGTCGTGCGCTCGGCCGAGGCCGCCGTCGCGGCGGCGCGGCGGCTGAGGGGGGCCGTGGCGCTCAAGCCCTTCGACGGCAACCAGGGCAAGGGCGTCAGCCTGAACCTGGTGGACCCCGAGCAGATCCGGGCCGCCTACGAGCTGGCGGCGAGCTACCGGCGCTCGGTCCTGGTGGAGCAGTTCATCGAGGGGCAGGACTACCGCGTGCTCGTGGTGGGGGACGAGGTCATCGCGGTGGCCCGGCGCCTGCCCGCGCACGTCCACGGAGATGGCCGGCGCTCGGTGCGTGAGCTGGTCGCGGCCGAGAACGAGCACCCCTTGCGGGGCGAGGGGCACCTCAAGCCGATGACGAAGATCAAGCTCGACGAGGGCGCCCGGCAGGTGCTCGAGCGCCAGGGGCTGGCCTTTGACGATGTGCCAGCCGAGGGCCAGCTCGTGGTGCTCAAGGAGAACGCCAACCTGAGCACGGGGGGCTCGGCCGAGGACGTGACGGACCAGATCCACCCCCACAACGCGGCCGCCTGCGTGGTGGCGGCCCGGCGGATCGGGCTGGACGTCGCGGGCATCGACGTCGTTTGCCGGGACATCGCCGTGCCCTTCGCCGAGCAGCGGGGCGCGATCATCGAGGTCAACGCAGCGCCCGGCATCCGGATGCACCAGCACCCCTCCAAGGGCCAGGCCCATGACGTGGGGGCGGCCATCGTGCGCTCGCTGTTCCCGGCCGGGGCGCCGAGCCGGGTGCCCGTGACCGCGGTGACGGGCACCAACGGCAAGACCACCACCACCTTGCTGATCGGCCACGTCATCCAGAACACCGGCCACGTGACGGGCATCACCACCACCGAGGGCATCTACATCGACGGCCGGCTCGCGGAGTCGGGGGACTGCACGGGCTACTGGTCCGCGCGCACGGTGCTGACGAGCCCCGTGGTGGAGGCGGCCGTGCTCGAGACGGCCCGCGGGGGCATGTTCAAGCGTGGCCTCGCCTTCGACCGCTGTGACGTCGGCGTCGTCATGAACATCCACGATGACCACCTCGGCCAGCACGGGGCTGAGACCCTGCAGGACCTCGCCCGCGTGAAGCGGCTGGTCGTCGAGACGGCCGCGAAGGCCTGCGTCCTGAACGCCGAGGATCCTCTGGTGGCGGCGATGGCCGAGCACAAGCCGGAGGGGTGCGAGGTCCTCTACTTCTCCCTCGACCCGGCCTGCCCCGTGGTCGAGCGGCACCTCGACGCGGGCGGCAGGGCCGTGTACCTGCGGCGGAACATGATCATGCTTGCCCAGGGG
Source organism: Candidatus Sericytochromatia bacterium (assembly GCA_035284865.1). Taxonomy (GTDB): domain Bacteria; phylum Cyanobacteriota; class Sericytochromatia; order S15B-MN24; family JAQBPE01; genus JAYKHL01. The sequence goes on from JAYKHL010000032.1 coordinate 1,701, forward strand.
GACCACCGCATCCCCCTGCTCGAGGTCGAGCGCATCCCGTTCACGCTGCGGGGGCGGGCCCGCTTCAACGTGCAGAACTCGCTCGCGGCGGTCGCCGCGCTGTGGGTGCAGGGCTACACGCAGCCTCAGATCATCGCCGGGCTGACCACCTTCACCTCCAGCGTCGACCAGAACCCGGGCCGCATGAACCTGTTTCGCATCCGCGACTTCCACGTCCTGCTCGACTACGCCCACAACGCCGAGAGCTACAGGCTCATCATCGAGACGGGCCGCAAGCTCAACCACAAGCGGCTCGTGGGCGTCATCACGGCGCCGGGGGACCGCTACGACGACAAGCTCCGCGAGATCGGGCGCATCTGCGGGGAGGGCTTCGATCACCTGGTCATCCGCCAGATGACCGACCTGCGGGGCCGTCCCCTCGGGGAGGCGCCGCGCCTGATGTACGAGGGCGCGCTGCAGAGCGGGATCGATCCGGCGGTCGTCGAGATCATCAACGACGAGCCGGCGGCCATCCGGCATGCGATCGAGATGGGGCGCGAGGGCGACCTCATCATCATCGGGTGCTCGGACACGGCGGACATGATCGCTGACGTCGTCAAGCACGCGGAGATCCTCATCCCCACGGCGGACTGAGGGCCGTGGTGGGGTGGCGCGCTGGCGGGGGGCTGCTGGTGGCGGGCTGCCTGGCAGGCTGCCTGGCCGCCACGCCGCTGCCCTTGAGCCCGCTTCAACTGCTCCTCGGCGGCTGGCCGCCGTCCCCGCCGCCAGGGGGCGAGCGGCCGGTCCACACCATCCTGGGCAACACCTTCAGCTACCCGCAGCTCGGGCTCTCCATCGCCCGGCCGGACGCCAGGGCCTGGGAGTTCCAGGCCACCCCGGACGGGCTGGCCGTGCTGACGCTCGACGGGCCAGTGGTGCGGGTGGACGGCCCCAGCCTGCAGCTCACGGTGGTGCCGCTGCCCCCCGAGGTCGTGCTGGGCGAGGCGTTGGGGGAGGACGTCGCGCGGCTCCTGCAGGCGGGGGTCGGGGTGGTGCAGGGGGAGGTGGTGGTCGATGGCCTGCCGGCGATCGCCCTGTGGCTGACCCAGGCCCAGCCTGGTCCGACGGGCGCCCCGGCTGAACCCGTGCGCTCCTGGCGGCTGTACCTTGCCCACGACGGGCTGCTGGTGCTGGCCGAGGCGCGGGCCGAGGCGGCCACGTTCCTGAGCGCCCTGCCGGCCTTCGAGGCCATGCTGGAGACGCTGCGGGTGCCGCAGGAGCCGGCCCGTGCGGAGCCTGGCGTGCGGGTGCCGCTGGGGCGTGGGGGGCCGCTGGCCGTGCCGGCGCTGGGGCTGCGCCTGCGGACCTTGGAGCCGACGCGCTGGCTGGCCTCCAGCCTGGGCACGACCCTCACGGTCGAGCACCGCGAGCCCCCGGCCGGGGCCCGCACGCGCCCCACGCTGACGGTCACGGTCGGGGACCTGCCCGCGGGCGTCGACCTGCGCTCGACGTTGGCGCAGGAGCGAGCCGCGCTGGAGCAGGCCGGGGCCAGCGTGACCGTCGCCTCGGCCACGCTCGGGGGGCTGGCGGGCGAGGGCTGGCGCTGGGGCTCCGGGACGGGCGCGGCCAGCCAGGTGCAGCGCCGCATCACGGCCAGCCAGGGCACGCGCGTGGCGATCGCCCAGTATGCCGTGGACGCGCCGCTGGCGGGCGACCTGGAGCCGGAGCTGGCGGCCGTGCTCGACGCCCTCGAGGTCGTGGGCGCGGGGGCGGCCACGCCTGCGGCCGGGCGCTGAGCGGGGCCATCGGCTCTCGTTCCGGTTATAATGGGGCAGCCTGGGACGATGGGGTGCCCGGGTCGCCGGAGGGTTCCATGGGCGTCGAGCTCCACACCGATGTCAGCCTCGCTCGCATCGAGCAGGCCTACGAGGCCGTGCGCCGCATCGCGCACCGGACGCCCATCTTCACCTCCCAGACCTTCGACGCGCTGGCGGGCTGCCAGGTCTTTCTGAAGGCCGAGAACCTCCAGAAGACGGGCTCCTTCAAGGTGCGGGGGGCCTACCACTGCCTCTCCAAGTTCACGCCCGAGCAGAAGGCGCGGGGCGTCGTCACGGCCTCGGCGGGCAACCATGCCCAGGGCATCGCGCTGGGGGCCCGGCTCGCGGGCATGAAGGCGACGGTGTTCATGCCGCTCGGGGCCTCGATCGCCAAGGTGCAGGCCACCCGTGGCTACGGCGCCGAGGTGCGGCTCGTGGGGGCCATCTTCGATGAGGCCGTCGCCGCGGCCAAGGCGTGTGCAGCGGAGACGGGCGCCGAGTTCGTGTCGGCGTTCGACCACGACGACATCATCGCCGGCCAGGGCACGGTGGGCCTCGAGCTCCTCGATGACCTGCCGGACCTGGAGACCGCGATCGTGCCCGTGGGGGGTGGGGGGCTGATGAGCGGGGTGGCGATCGCGCTCAAGGAGATCAACCCGCGCATTCGCGTGGTCGGGGTGCAGGCCGAGGGGGCGCCGGCGCTCGTGAGGGCCTGGCAGGCCAATGAGCTGGTCGCGACGCCAAGCGTCAAGACCATCGCCGACGGCATCGCCATCAAGTACCCGGCCGCCCGCACGTTCCACTACATTGCGAAGTACGTCGACGAGATGGTCACGGTGAGCGACGAGGACACGGCCAACACCATCGTCCAGCTGCTCGAGCGCACCAAGCTCGTGGTCGAGGGGGCCGGCGCCGTGGGCCTCGCGGCGCTGCTGACGGGGAAGGTCACCGCCCGTGGCAAGACGGCCGTGGTGCTTTCTGGCGGGAACATCGACACCAAGCTGCTGTCCAGCCTGATCGAGCGGCACATGCTGCGGGTGGCGCGCTACGTGAGGCTCTTCACCGCGGTGGACGACCGCCCGGGCTCGCTCGCGCGGCTGCTTCAGGTGGTGGCGGCCAGCCAGGGCAACCTCCTCGAGGTCATCCACAACCGCGTCAGCGCCAGCCTGCCCATCGGGGGCACGGGGGTGGAGCTTCAGCTCGAGACGCGCGACGAGGCCCACATCGAGGAGATCGTGGTGGCCCTGCGCGGCGAGGGCTACCCGGTCCAGCGGATGCCGTAGGTGCGTCCGGGGGCAGGCCAGCCCCGGACGCGGTAGAATACCCCACGATGCCGCCGCCTCCTCGCAAGAAGCCTGTTGCCCCTGCCCCAGCCCCCCCGGGGCGACGGCCTCGGCGCGCCGGCAAGCGCAAGAAGCGGGGGAAGGGCCTAGCCCTGCCGCTCGTGCTGGGCGGCACGATCCTCGCCTTGCTGGCAGCCCTGGCAGCCGGGGGGGCTTACATGGCGGAGTACCTCATCCCGACCCCGCCCCCGCCGATCGACCCCATGGCGGTGCGACGCCCACAGGTCAGCGCCACCGTGGAGAGCGTCGTGCCGAGGCGCCCAGGCCTCGCCGTGCGGGCGCCCGACCAGGTCTACACGGCCACGGCGCGCGACGTCGCGGGCAAGCCCCTCGGGGAGCTGGTGGATGCCCTGCTCGCCCGGGGCGTGCTGACGGCGTTCGCCGATGGCACCTTTCGGCCCGACGAGCCCATCCCGCGGGCCGAGTTCGTGGTGTGGTGCTACAACGCCATGATGGCCCAGACGGTGAAGGGAGAGGATCCCTTCGCGCAGCCGAAGCGGGGCATCCCGGCCGCCGTGGCGCGGGGGGACGAGTTCGAGGACGTCGGGGCCGAGCACTGGGCCGCGCCCGTCGTCGCGTCGCTGAAGGGCGCGCGGTACTACGGCGAGACGAGCCCGAGGACCTTCCGGCCCGACGCGCCGCTCAGGCGCCAGGAGTGGGCCATGCATGCGGTGCAGTGGTGCGCCTCGCGGGTGCAGGTGCTGAACATGTCGCGCCTGGTCGACGCCACCAAGCTGGCCGTGGCCCTGCGCAAGCTGCACTACACCGACGCCGCACGTGTCGATGGGGTCTACAGGCCCTTCGTCTGGTTCGTGGTGTCGGACGAGCGCCGGGCGACGTGGCTGCAGGGCACGTTCGCCGCGCCCGTGAACCCAGGGCCCTGGCACCCGAAGAAGGTTGTCACGCGGGGCGAGGCAGCCACCTTCATCGGGGGCTTTTACGAGGAGATCGGCAAGGCGTTCCTCTAGGGGCGGCGGGCCGGGGAGGCGAGCATTCACAAGGTCATTGGCAACCACACGGGCCTGAAGGCCAGCCAGGTCGCCCAGCTGGAGCGGCTCTACCGCCGACGGGTCCACGTCGCTGATCTGTTCTCCTACGAGCTGGCGGAGCAGATGGTGGCTGCCGCCTGGGAGATCCAGCGGCCCGTCGGCGTGCTGGTGGACCGGGCGGGCAAGGTCACCCATGTCGTCGTGGGGGACCCGGGCAGCATCGAGCTGCCGGCCCTGCGCAAGCGAGAGGCGCAGGCACGGCTCTCCGGGTGGCGGGCCATCATCGTGCACCCGGGCGGCGGGGGCCTGGGCCGCAAGGAGCTCGTGGGGCTTGCCATGAACCGCCTCGACGCCCTCGTGGCGATCGACGTCGGTGCGCCGAAGCCGCACGGCGCCGAGGTCTGGCTGGCGCACCTGCTGCCCGAGGCCGATGCCGAGGGCACGGTCTGGCGCGTGCTCTCGCCCATGACCATGAAGCAGGCCCAGGCCTTCGCGTTCGCCGAGTGGCTGGCTGAGCTGGAGGGGGAGATGGCCGCCGTCACGGTGGGCCGGGCCGTCGACTCCAGCACCGAGCGGGCCATCCTGGTGGGCATCCAGACCCCGGACCTCTCGGACGAGCAGGCCCGTGAGTCGATGGCCGAGCTGGCCGAGCTGGCCCGCACGGCGGGGGCCGAGGTGCTCGACGAGACGCTGCAGCGGCGGCGCTCCCCCAACCCCGCCACCTTGATCGGGTCGGGCAAGGTCGAGGAGCTCGCCCTGCGCACGCGAGAGCTCGGGGCGACCATGGTCGTCGTGGATGCGGAGCTCTCGCCCTCCCAGCAGAGCAAGCTCGACGAGGCCTGGGGCCTCAAGGTCATCGATCGCACCCAGCTGATCCTCGACATCTTTGCGCAGCGGGCCCAGACGCGCGAGGGCAAGCTGCAGGTCGAGCTCGCCCAGCTCAAGTACAACCTGCCCCGGCTCAGGGGCGTGGGGGCCGCCATGAGCCGCCTGGGCGGTGGCATCGGCACACGAGGGCCGGGCGAGACCAAGTTGGAGACGGACCGGCGGCGCATCCACCAGCGCCTCGCGCACCTGGAGGGCGAGGTCGAGCAGATCAAGCAGCACCGCTCGGCCCAGCGCAAGAGCCGGACCAAGCGCGGCATCCCCCAGGTTGCCATCATGGGCTACACCAACGCGGGCAAGAGCACGCTGCTCAACCGCCTCACGAAGGCCCACGTCCTGGCCGAGAACAAGCTCTTTGCCACCCTCGATCCGGTCACACGGCGCCTGCGCCTGCCAGGTGGCGCCGAGGTGCTGCTGACGGACACCGTGGGCTTCATCCAGCGCCTCCCGACCCAGCTCGTGGCGGCCTTCCGGGCCACCCTCGAGGAGGTCACGGAGGCCGACGTCCTGCTGCACGTGCTCGACGCGAGCCACCCCAACGTGGAGGAGCACGTGCGGGCCGTGCATGCCATCCTTGAGGACCTGGAGGTCGGGGAGAAGCCGACGGTCACGGCCCTCAACAAGGTCGATGCCGTGGCGGCTCCGGCGATGCTGGAGCACCTGCGGGCCGAGGTGCCGATGCCGGTCGAGGTGTCGGCCCTGACGGGTGAGGGCCTGATGGACCTGCTGGCCGCCATCGAGGCCGAGGCCCGGGTCACGCCCGTCGAGCCCCCGGGGGAGCCGCCCGATCCCAACCACCACCCTGCCTGAGGAAGCGCCATGACCTCCCCCTCCGCCCTGATCGCCGCCGCTGAGGCCGAGCTCGCCCCCGTCTGGGCCACGCTGGCCGCCACGACCCACCACAACACGGCCAAGGTGCTCGACGCCTTCCAGGCCGCCCGCATCGGCGACCACCACTTCGCCGGCACCACGGGCTATGGCCATGACGACCTCGGCCGGGCGGCGCTCGAGGCTGTCTTTGCCGACGTCTTTCGCTGTGAGGCTGCCCTGGTGCGCGGCCAGTTCGCCTCTGGCACCCACGCGATCGCCACGGCCCTCTTCGGCGTGCTGCGGCCGGGCGACGAGCTGCTTGCCGTGACCGGCCACCCCTACGACACGCTGGAGGAGGTCATCGGCCTGCGGGGTGAGGGCCAGGGCTCGCTGGCCGACTGGGGCGTCACCTACCGGGAGGTCCCGCTGGCGCCCGACGGCCGCCCGGATCTCGCCGCCATCAGGGCCGCGATCGGCCCTGCCACGCGGGTGTGTGCCATCCAGCGCTCGCGTGGCTATGCCTGGCGTCCGAGCCTCGGCCTGGCCGAGATGGCCGAGCTCATCGCGGCGATCAAGGCGGTGAAGCCCGAAGTGGTGGTCTTCGTTGACAACTGCTACGGCGAGTTCACGGAGACGCGCGAGCCCACGGAGGTGGGCGCGGACCTGATCGCAGGCTCGCTCATCAAGAACCCGGGGGCGGGGATCGTGCCCTCGGGCGGGTACGTGGCTGGCCGCGCCGACCTCGTCCATGCCTGTGCGTGCCGCTTCACGGCGCCGGGCATCGGGGCTGCCGGAGGGGCCAGCCTGGACCAGAACCGCCTGCTCTTCCAGGGGCTTTTCATGGCGCCCCACACCGTGGGGGAGGCGCTCAGGGGGGCCACGCTGGCGGCGTGCGTCTTTGCCGGGCTCGGGTACGACGTCTCGCCGGCCTGGGATGCGTCGCGCACGGACATCATCCAGGCCGTGCGCCTCGGGGCGCCCGAGCGGCTGGTGGCCTTCTGCCGCGCCATCCAGGCGGCCAGCCCCATCAACGCCTACGTCACCCCGATCCCGGACGTGGTGCCCGGCTACGAGGATGACGTCGTGATGGCGGGCGGCACCTTCATCGAGGGATCGACCATCGAGCTGTCCGCGGACGGCCCCCTCCGGCCACCCTACGTGGGCTACTGGCAGGGGGGGCTCAGCTACAGCCACTGCCGCCTTGCCCTGGCCCGCGTGCTGGACGCCCTCGGCGCAGGCCTGGTGGCCGATGGAGCGTCCGCATGAGCGGCGTGGCTCCCCGCATCCGGGTGGGCGTGGTGTTGCTCGAGGGCGACGCCTTGCTGCTGGTTGAGCACCGCAAGGGCGACCGCGGCTACTGGCTGCTGCCGGGTGGCGGGCTCGAGCACGGGGAGACCTTCTTTGCCTGCGCCGTGCGGGAGGTCCGGGAGGAGACCGGGCTCGTGATCGAGCCGGAGCGCGTGGTGTACCTCTCCGAGGCGATCGCGCCGGGCGGCGGCCGCCACATTGTCAACGTCTTCGTGAAGGCGAGGTGGGTCGGGGGCACGATCACCTTGCCCACGGACGACATCATCGCGGCGGCCCGGTGGGTCCCGCTCGCCGAGCTGTCCGGCCTGGTGATGTACCCGGCCATCGCCGAGACCTTGCTCGCGTCGGCTGCCGCTGGCTTCGACCACGACGTGCGCCACCTCGGGTCCTTGTGGACCTGAGCTGGGAGGGGCCTGCCTACTCGACCTCCACCTCGGCCACCGAGGCGAGGTGCCCATCGATCATGTAGCCACCGTACAGCGAGCCGGTGCTGCGCACCCGGTTCGTCTCGGGGATGTCGATGCGGAGGTAGCGCGCGGAGGCATCGGGGACGCTGAAGCTGTACCACGTCACGGGCAGCGCCGCCAGGTTCTTGAAGCTCTTCAGGTAGACCCAGTTGACCTTGTCGTTGCTGGTGTAGAAGTCGATCGACCGTGGGAACGAGTTGGGGATGGTGGCCGGAGCCGAGAGCAGCTTGATGGTGCGGAAGCTCTGGCTCACCTTGAGATCCACGATCGCGAACTCCCGCGTGACGCTGGGTCGCGGGGCGGAGACCCACATCGTGTCCGGGTTCTTGTCCGTCATGTGCGCCGTCGGGTAGTTCATGCCGTAGTACGAGCTGGAGGCATTGAGGATGATGTTGTTCTCCTCCCCGTTGAGCGCGACCTCTGCGATCTGGGCGTAGTGCAGGCCGTTGTCCCGGTTTTGCCGGGTCTTGGTGACGTTGAAGCGGACGTAGCGAGCCGTCGTGGCCGCCAGGTTCCAGCGCCGCCAGGTGCTCTCCGGCAGCTTGAGGTCGACCTCGCTGGCCACCGTGCGCCACGCCACGTCGTCGTCGCTGAGCTGCACCTGGAAGCTCGCCGGGAACAGGTCGGCGTAGAAGCTCGGCGAGAGGGCCGCGATGGAGGTGATGCGCGTGGGCTTGCCGAGGTCCAGACGAAGCCACTGGGGCACGAAGGCCCCCGTGCGCGCCGAGGACCAGATGGTCTCCGAGTTCCGGTCGTTCGCCAGCTCGGCCGGCGTGTTCCCGGCCTCGTGCTCGCTGGAGGTCTTGATGCCCAGCCCCTCCAGGATCTGTCCGAGGAGGTTGCCGAAGGCGGCCGAGTCCATGGTGATGCGGCCGTTGCCGAAGGTCGGATCGTAGCCCAGGGCGCCGCGGTCGACGGCCGACTTGCTGATCATCTCGCGCACCATGGCCGGGGTCCACGACGGCTTGAGCGACTTGATCAGGGCGGCCTGGCCTGCGACGTGGGCGGCTGCGAACGAGGTGCCCGCCACGGTGGCGTAGCTGCCACCACGCGTCGTCGTCAGGATGCCCTCACCCGGGGCGCACACCGTCATCCAGTCGCCCGTGTTGCCCCACGAGGGCCGGGCATCCGACCGGTTGGTCGCCCCCACGGCGATGAGGTTGAGCTGCTTGGACCAGGCGGCGGGGTAGTTCGCCACGCCGTTGCCGTCGTTGCCCATCGGCGCCACGCACGTGACGTTGAAGGTCGTGGCGAACTCCACCGCGTCCCGCAAGGCGGGGTCCGCCACGGGGCTCGCCTGCCCGAGCAGGATGACGGAGGCGCGGTTGCGCACGGCGTAGTTGATTCCATCGACGAGGGACGAGGTGGTGGCCAGCCCTTCGGACGTGGCGACCTTGCAGGGGAGCAGCCGGGTCTTGGGGGCCAGGCCGATGATGCCGACGTCGTTCCCGACGGCTCCCACGATGCCGGCGGCCTGCGTGCCGTGGCCGTTGTCGTCCTCCACGACGCCCGTCTGGTCGAGGCAGTTCCACCCGTTGACGTCGTCGACGCGGCCGTTGTTGTCGTCGTCGAGGCGGTTGCCGGGCGTCTCGGCGAGGTTCACCGCCAGGTTGGGCCGCAGATCCGGGTGGGTGGTGCTGATGCCCGTGTCCAGCAAGGCCACGATCACGTCGGGCGAGCCGCCGGTGAAGCTCCAGGCGGCCTCGGCGTTGACCTGCTTGAGGGCCCACTGGTCCCGGTAGCGCGGGTCCTCGGGGGAGCCCTTGGACCTGAAGACGGTCTCACGCGAGACCTGATCGAAGACCTCGTGGGCCCGCAGCTTGGCCGAGAACGCGTCGAAGGTCACGTCGGGCCGGTGGCAGGCCACCACGTAGTTCAGGCCGGGGTAGCGGTAGTAGGTGACGTCAGCAGCGAGGAGGGCCGCTTCGACGGCCCGGCGGCTGGCGCCCTCCCGGAACCGCACGAGCACGCGGCCAAAGACGGTCGAGCCGCGGGCGTCCAGGGCCGGCACGCTCAGGATGGTGCGCCCGGCGTCCTTCACCGTGAACGTGCCGCTCGCCGTGGCGCTGGTCAGCGCCAGCGTGACCGTGTTGGAGAGCCGCCGGGTGACGGTGAGCGGGGTCGCCCCGAGGTAGAACTGCAGGCTCGCCCGGTTCAGGTTGACGCCCTCGAGGACGAAGCCCCGGCCGGCATTCGGCATGACGCTCGTGACCACCACGCTGGCGCTGTCGGCGAGGCGGGTGTTCAGCGACCCGGCCGAGCCCCCACCGGTGACCTGGGTCATCTGCCGGGGCAAGGGGGCCTCGTCCGGCAGCGCCATCACGAAGTAGCCGTCCCGGCCTGCGCTGTCCAGCCGGATGGCTGGCACCGGGACCGGCGCGGCCAGCGGGCTGTCGCTGCCCAGCACGAAGGCGCCGAAGGCGCGCGGTCCGCCCTGGCAGCCACCCAGGGCGAGGGCCAGCGCGAGGGCGCCGAGGCCCCGACGTCGCAACGTCGCTGGCAGGGTCGGTGGAACCACGGAACGGGGCATGAGGCGTCTCCTTGACGGTGTCGGGTGGCCGAGACCGACGGGCACACTCCGGTGGTATCGGACGCCCGTACCGTCCGCTTGAACCGACGTGCCTCTGCGGGGGGCGACCCGGCGGCGGGGCGTTCCTTCGCCCCGTTGCATGATATTCCCACGCTGCTGGCCCGTAAACCCCGGGGGGTGCGTGATGCCTGGCTGGCTCGCCGTGCGGCCCCGCCGCGCCGCTCCGGTGGTCGTGCCACGGCGTTGCTGGTAGAATGAGAGGCGCGGTCCGGGCTTCCGGCGGCGGGCCGGGCGCCGGAAGCCGGCGCGGGCAAATTCGGAGTGGGAGGCACGCATGACCCAGGGTGTGGAGACGACGGACAGCGCGGCCGTGTATGGCGAGCTGCCGAGCGACGCCACCCACGTGACGCAGGCCTATGGGGCCGAGCAGATCCAGGTGCTCGAGGGCCTGGAACCGGTGCGCAAGCGTCCCGGCATGTACATCGGCTCCACGGGGGAGCGCGGGCTCCATCACCTGGTCTACGAGGTCATCGACAACGCCGTCGACGAGGCCCTGGCGGGCTACTGCACCCAGATTCAGGTCACGCTGCACCCCGACCACAGCGTGACGGTCGAGGACAACGGCCGGGGTATCCCGGTCGAGATCCATCCCAAGACCGGCAAGTCCACCGTCGAGACCGTCATGACCGTGCTGCACGCAGGCGGCAAGTTCGGCGCTGGCGGCTACAAGGTCTCGGGCGGCCTGCACGGCGTGGGCGTGTCCGTCGTCAACGCCCTCTCCACGCACCTTGAGGTCCACGTCAAGCGGGGCGGCAAGCTGCACCGGCTGCGCTTCGAGCGGGGCGTCCCGGTGGGGGCGCTCGCGATCGTGGGCGAGGTGCCGGAAAGCGAGACGGGCACCCGCGTCACCTTCAAGCCCGATGGCACCATTTTCGAGACGCTCGAGTTCAACTTCGAGACGCTGGCGGCTCGCTTCCGGGAGCTGGCCTACCTGAACCGCGGCATCAGCATCACCTTCACGCAGGAGCGCGAGGACGATGCCACCGGCGGGATCACCCTCCACCAAGAGCACTACCTGTTCGAGGGTGGCATCTTGCAGATGGTGGAGTACCTCAACGAGAACAAGGATGCCCTGCACAAGCCCATCTACTTCTCGGGGACCCGGGACATGGTCGTGGTGGAGGTGGCGCTCCAGTACACGACGGGCTACAGCGAGAACGTCCTGTCGTTTGCAAACAACATCAACACGCACGAGGGGGGCACGCACCTGACGGGCTTTCGCAACGTGCTGACGCGCATCCTCAACGACTACGGCCGCAAGGTGTCGGGCCAGATCAAGGAGAACGAGGCCTCGCTGTCAGGCGATGACGTGCGCGAGGGCCTCACGGCCGTCATCTCCGTCAAGCTGCCCGAGCCCCAGTTCGAGGGCCAGACCAAGACCAAGCTCGGCAACACCGAGGTGCGCGGCATCGTCGAGGGCATCATGTCCGATGCCTTCGGCCACTTCCTGGAGGCGAACCCTGGCGTCGGCAAGGCCGTGGTCGGCAAGGCCATCGACGCGCTGCGGGCTCGGGAGGCCGCGCGCAAGGCCCGCGAGCTGACCCGCCGCAAGAGCGCGCTCGAGTCGGCGACGCTGCCCGGCAAGCTGGCGGATTGCTCCGAGCGCGACGCGGCCAAGTGTGAGCTGTACCTCGTCGAGGGCGACTCGGCCGGCGGCTCTGCGAAGCAGGGTCGAGACCGGGCCTTCCAGGCCATCCTGCCGCTTCGTGGCAAGATCCTCAACGTCGAGCGGGCCCGCCTCGACAAGATCTACGCCAACGAGGAGATCCAGGCGATGATCATGGCGCTCGGCACGGGCGTCGCGGACGAGTGCGATCTCACCAGGCTGCGGTACCACAAGCTCGTCATCATGACGGACGCCGACGTGGACGGGGCCCACATCCGCACCCTGCTGCTGACCTTCTTCTACCGGTTCATGAAGCCGCTGGTGGAGCAAGGCCACGTGTACATCGCGCAGCCGCCGCTTTACAAGCTCGAGAAGGGCAAGCAGGTCCACTACGTCTACTCCGACCGCGAGAAAGACGCGCTGGTCGCGCAGCTGGGGGGCGACAACATCGCCATCAGCCGCTTCAAGGGCCTCGGCGAGATGATGCCGCAGCAGCTCTGGGAGACCACGATGGACCCGGCCGCCCGCACCATCTTGCGGGTCACCATCGAGGATGCGGCGGAGGCTGACCGCATCTTCACCATCCTGATGGGGGACAAGGTCGAGCCGCGTCGCGAGTTCATCCAGCAGCATGCCGGTGAGGTGCTCAACCTCGACATCTGAGCCGCCGTGGCCGGGCTGGGGCCTCGCCCTGGCCCTGGGCTGGCTGCTGACGTGGGGCGCGTGGGACGCTCCGGCTGCGCCGATGGCGCCTGCCGAGGCCCCCTCTCCCCCCCCGACCGTGCTGCCCGCTCTCCCGGAGGTCATCCCGGGCCCGGGCATCTACTACCCGGACTGGCAGGAGGCAGGTCCCCACGAGCGCTTTGCCACCCCTGCGCCCGGGCCCGGCGGCCTGCCGCGCCATGTGGGCCTGGGCAAGGCCGAGCGGGAGGTGGTGGCGCGGCTGGAGGCCCTGGTCGCGCGGTTGGAGGGGCACCTGGATGCCCATCGGCTCGCGAGCGCCCGCGTCGCCCTGGGGGAGGCGGAGGACCACGTGGTGGAGGCGGAGAGCCAGCACCTCATGCTGAGGTTGTACGAGAGCTGGACGAAGCCCCGGTTCAGGCTCCTCGACTTGCGGGCGCGCCTGACGGCTGCCCGGCGGGGCCCGGTGGACGCCGAGTCGCTGGCGGCCTCCCGCGCAGCCTTGCGGGCGCTGGAGCGGCGCCTGGCACCGCTGTGGGAGGGCCTGGAGCGCCTCCCGCCGGAGCAGGCCGAGCAGCGCCTGCTCCGGATGCGACGGTGGCTGCGGGAGGCGGGGGAGGCGCCTCTGCTGGTCGAGAACCCGGGCTGGCTGGCGGTGCGGGCTCCGCTGGTGGCGCGGCTCGCGCAGGCCGAGGCGGGCCTCGCCATCCGGGTGGGGCAGGTGCGCCTGCTCGACGCCACCTGCCGCATCGACCGGCTCCGAGCAGAGGCCGATCGCCGGCTGGCTAGCGGTGACCTCGAGGCTGCGACCGGAGACCTGCAGGCCCTCGAAGAGGCCTGCGCAGGCTTCGAGCACGAGTACGCCGAGCTCGTGGCCCGGGGCTACGATCCGGCCGGCCTGGCCTGGATCGGGGCGGAGGGGGAGTGGCGTGGGCGGGCGGTGCTCGCCCGCGTGCAGCGCTGGCGGCAGGAGGCGCGCCGGCGCCTCGGCGTGCTCGGCGGGGCCCCGGCGGCTGCCCCCCCGCCGAGGCCGCCGGCTCACCCTGCCGCCAGGCCCGCGCCCCCGGCCATCCCGACGGCCTCTCCCTCGCCCCTGTAGGCCTGGGCCGGCAGGACGTCGGCGAGCACCTCGAGGGCCAGCGCCACGCGGCCGAAGGGGGCCGACACCTGCACGCCCTGGATGACGGGGCGCACCTCCGCGAGCATCTCGCGGGCGATGGCGAGGCCCTCTGCCCGCGCTGCATCGCCGTCGCCCGCCTCGCGCATCCGGGCGAGCACCGCCGGAGGAACGGTCACGCCCGGCACCTCGTTGCTCATGAACTCGGCGTTGCGGTAGCTGGTCAGGGGCCAGATGCCCGCCACGAAGGGGATGTCGCAGCCCTCGGCCCGGGCCCTGGCCACGAAGGAGCGCAGCTGCTCGGCGTCGAACACGGGCTGGGTGATGGCGTACTGGGCGCCGGCCTCCACCTTCCAGCGCAGCCGTCGCAGCTCGTGGGCGAGGTCGAGCGCGCCGGGGTTGACGCCCACGCCGATGAGGAACGAGGCCTGGCTGCCGACGGCGTTGCCCCCGAGGTCGAGCCCCTGATTCAGGCGCTTGACCAGGTTCGTCAGCCCGATGGCGTCGATGTCGAAGACGGCCGTGGCCTGGGGGTAGGGCCCCATCTTGGGGGGATCGCCCGTGATCAGCAGCAGGTTGCGCAGCCCGAGGGCCGCGGCGCCGAGCAGGTCGCTTTGCATGCCAAGGAGGTTGCGGTCGCGGCAGCAGTAGTGGACCACGGCCTCGATGCCCTCCCGCTCGATGAGCAGGCTGGCGGCCAGGGCCCCCATGCGGCTCTGGGCGCGGGGGCCGTCGGGGACGTTGATCGCATCCACGCCAGCGTCCCGAAGCTGCCGGGCCTGCGCGACCAGCCCCGAGGCGTCACAGCCCCGCGGGGGCACGATCTCGACGCTGGTCACGAACGCGCCCGCGGCCAGCCGGGCCGCCAGCCTGGAGCGCGCGGCCAGGGGGGTCTCCGCCGCGGCCTCGGCCACCCGCGGCTCGGCGGTCTGGCCGCCCCCGAGGGTGCGCTGCAGCCGCCCGCCCGTCTGGGCCCGCAGGGCGTCTGCCATCTGCCGGATGTGGTCCGGCGTGGTGCCGCAGCACCCGCCGAGGATCTTGGCGCCGCTCGCCAGCAGCCGCTTGACGTGCTTGGCCATGTACTCGGGGCTTGCCATGTAAATCTGGCGGCCCATGACCTCGCGCGGGAGGCCCGCGTTGGGCTGCGCCGAGAGCTTGCGGTCGGTGGCCTCGGCCATCGTCTCGAGCACCGCCAGCATCTGGGCAGGACCCACCGAGCAGTTCAGGCCGATCACGTCGGCGCCGGCCTTCTCCAGCGCGCGCACCAGCTGGGGCGGCTGGGTCCCGTAGGCCGTCTGGCCGTCCTCGTTGATGCTCATCTGCGCCACCAGGGGCAGGGCCGAGACCGAGCGCACGGCCGCGATCGCCTGAAGGATCTCGGCCAGGTCCGAGAACGTCTCGAGCACGAACATGTCCACCCCGCCCGCGAGCAGCGCCATGGCGGCCTCGCGGTAGGCGGCCTGCGCCTCCTCCAGCGAGGTCGGGCCGTAGGGCTCGAGCCGGATGCCGAGCGGGCCGATGGCGCCCGCCACCCAGGCGCGCTCGCCAGCAGCCTCGCGGGCGAGCCGTGCCGCCGTCTCGTTGATCGCAGCGACCTGGTGGGCCAGGCCGTAGTTGCCGAGCTTGAACCGCGTGGCCCCGAAGGTGTTGGTCTCGATGACGTCCGCGCCGGCCGCCACGTAGGCCTGGTGCACCTCGCGCACGAGTTGAGGCGACTTCAGCACGAGCTCGTCGAAGCACTGGTTGATGTAGACGCCCTGCTGGTACAGCATCGTGCCCATCGCGCCATCGAAGAGGACGACGCGGTCGGGATCGAGCAGGAAGTCACGGGCGTCACGCACGGTGGGGGCCTTTCGGGGCATGGCGGGTGCCCCAGTATACCGCACGAAAAAGGGCCGCTCCGCACGCGGAGCAGCCCGGTGGGCCTTCGGACAGGCCTTTATTTCTGGAAGCAGGACCGGCAGTACACGGGGCGGTCACCGCGAGGCTTGAAGGGGACCTGGGTCTCCTGGCCGCAGGCCGCGCAGGTGACGTCGTGCATCTCGCGCGGGCGGGGCGCGGAGTAGCCGCCGCCGCCGTACCCGCCGCCGCCGTAGCCACCGCCCGTTCCGTAGCCGCCGCCGGTGCTGTAACCCCCACTGTTGTAGCCGCCGCCGTAGCCGCCCCGGCCGTCATCACCCCCGCGGGACTGCTGGTCCTTGCGCGCGTTCCGGCATGGCTTGCAGCGCTTGGGGACGCTGGTGAACCCCTTCTGTGCGTAGAACTCCTGATCCTTCGCCGTGAAGGCGAACTCCGTGCCGCAGTCTGAGCACGCGAGGACCTGATCGGTGTACATCGACGAACCTTTCTGTCGTTTGAACCGCCGTGAGCCGGATCCCTCGGAGTGCGTCGCGCCGTCCTGCTCACGGAACCAGGTCGAGGCCACGGGCGCTGCTTCGCGCCTGGTGGTGAAGGTTAGTCGAGGTGGGTTCGTCTGTGGAACGTTCGCCCGCGGCCCAAGGCCCGGCGAGAACTGGCTTGCGTCGACCCGACGTGACAACTAAACACCGCGGCCAATTATAGCACAAATCCACAGATGTCAAGCGCTCGAAACCAGCGCAGGGCTTGGATTTCGCGCTTTTTAAAACCTTAATTGAGCCTTAACGGTTCCCGCTCAGGCCCCCGGGGCTCGCTGCCCAGCGTGTACAATCCGAAGGCGGCCCCCTGGCCGCCGCCCAGCCCCGGAGGACCCGAGCCGATGCCCCAGCCAGCCCCCTTGCCCTTCCTCGAGGCCGTTGCGCGTGGCGTCGTGGTGTACGACGGCGCCATGGGCACGCAGCTGCAGGCCCGGGAGCTCACGCTCGCGGACTTCGGGGGCAAGGAAGGGGCCAACGACTACCTCGTGCTCACGCGGCCGGACGTCGTGCGCGACATCCACGCGGGCTACTTCGCGGCCGGGGCGGACGTGGTCGAGACCAACACCTTCGGCGGCAACCGCCTGAAGCTCGAGGAGTACGGGCTCGGCCACCTGACGCATGAGCTGAACGCGACGGCGGCGCGCCTCGCGCGCGAGGCGGCCGACGCCCACGCCACGCCCGACCGACCGCGCTTCGTGGCTGGCTCGATCGGCCCCACGGGCATGCTGCCTTCCTCGGACGACCCGGCCCTCTCGGCCATCAGCTTCGAGCAGCTCGCGGAGCTCTTTCAGGAGCAGGCCGTGGCGCTGGTCGAGGGCGGCTGTGACGTGTTGCTCGTCGAGACCAGCCAGGACATCCTGGAGGTGAAGGCGGCGGTGGCCGGCATCCAGCGCGCCTTCCAGGCGCTGGGGCGTCGCGTCGCCCTGCAGGTGCAGGTGACGCTCGACACCTCGGGCCGCATGCTGCTGGGCACCGACATCCTGTCGGCTCTGGCCACGCTGCAGGCGCTGCCCATCGACATCCTCGGCCTCAACTGCTCGACGGGCCCCGAGCACATGCGCGAGCCGATCCGCCTGCTCGCCCAGCACTGCCGGCTGCCCATCAGCGTGCTGCCCAACGCCGGCCTGCCCCTCAACATCGACGGCCGGGCCGTCTACCCCGCCGAGCCCATCCCCTTCGCCGAGGCCCTCGAGGCCTTCGTGGTGGACTTCGGCGTCGCCGTGGTCGGCGGCTGCTGTGGCACGACGCCGGACCACATCCGGGTGCTGGCCGGGCGCCTCGCGGGCCGCCCGCACGCCCCGCGGGAGGTCACGCCCCTGACGGCCGTCAGCTCCGGGATGCGCGCCGCCAGCTTGCTGCAGGAGCCCCGGCCGCTGCTGGTGGGCGAGCGCCTGAACGCGCAGGGGAGCCGCAAGGTCAAGCAGCTGCTGCTCGCCGAGGACCAGGACGGCCTCGTGGAGGTGGCGCGCGACCAGGTCGAGGGCGGCGCGCACGTGCTGGACGTCTGCGTGGCCCTCACGGAGCGCGCCGACGAGGTCGAGATGATGCGTGCCGTGGTCAAGAAGCTCGCGCTCTCCGTCGAGGCCCCGCTGGTGTTCGACTCGACGGAGCCAGCCGTGCTGCTCGAGGCCCTTCGCGTCTACCCCGGCCGCGCCATCATCAACTCGATCAACCTCGAGAACGGCCGCGAGCGCTGCGACGCGGTGCTGCCCATGGCCGTCGAGCATGGGGCCGCCGTGATCGCGCTGACGATCGACCCCGTGGGCATGGCCAAGACCGCCGCGCGCAAGCTCGAGGTGGCGCGCGCCATCCACGCCATCGCGTGCGGCGAGTATGGCCTGCCGCCTGAGGCCCTGCTCTTCGACGCCCTCACCTTCACCCTCGCCACGGGCGAGGAGGAGTTCCGCCGCAGCGCCATCGAGACGATCGAGGGCATCCGGCGCATCAAGGCCGAGCTGCCCGGCGTGCTGACGGTGCTCGGCGTCTCGAACGTCAGCTTCGGGCTCACGCCGGCGGCGCGCCACGTGCTCAACTCGGTCTTCCTGTACCACTGCGTGGCGGCCGGCCTCGACGCCGCGATCGTCAACCCCGCCCACCTCAAGCCTTTTGCCGAGATCCCCGCCGACCAGCGGGAGCTCGCCGAGGACCTCGTCTTTGACCGCCGGCCGGATGCGCTGCCGCGCTTCATCGCCCACTTCGAGGGCGTGTCGGCCTCGGCGGGGGTGGCCGAGAAGGAGGACCCCACGGCCGGGATGGACGCCGAGGCCGCCGTCCACTGGAAGATCCTGCACCGCAAGAAGGACGGCATCGAGGCCCTGCTCGACGAGGCCCTGACCCGCCGCTCGCCGGTCCAGGTCCTCAACGAGGTGCTGCTGCCCGCCATGAAGGACGTGGGCGATCGCTTCGGGGCGGGCGAGCTCATCTTGCCCTTCGTCTTGCAGTCGGCCGAGGTCATGAAGAAGGCCGTGGCCCACGTCGAGCAGTTCCTCGAAAAGGCCGAGGGCGTCACCAAGGGCAAGGTGGTGCTCGCCACCGTGTACGGCGACGTCCACGACATCGGCAAGAACCTGGTCAACACGATCCTCACGAACAACGGCTACACGGTGTACGACCTGGGCAAGCAGGTGCCCGTCAACACCATCCTGGACAAGGCCGTGGAGGTGGACGCCGACGTCATCGGGCTCTCGGCCCTGCTGGTCTCGACCTCCAAGCAGATGCCGGCCTGCCTGGCCGAGCTCGACAGGCGTGGCCTCAAGCTCCCCGTCATCATCGGTGGGGCTGCCATCAACAAGAGCTACGGGCTGCGCATCCTGACGCTCGAGGACGGGCGCTGGTACGAGCCTGGGGTGTTCTATGCCAACGACGCCTTTGAGGGCCTCTCGCTCGTGGACCAGCTCGTGGACCCTGAGCGCCGCGAGACCCTGATCGCGCGGACCCGGGAGGAGGCGACGGCCGCCCGGGTGCGCCCCCGCAAGGTCGTCGCCCCTGCGGCCCCCGGCACGCGGAGCGCCGTGCCGCCTGCGAGCGTCCTGCCCCCGGCGCCGTTCCTCGGCCACCGGGTGGTGCAGGACGTGCCGCTCTCGCGCGTCTTCGACGGGATGGATCTGCGCTCGCTGTACCGGCTCTCGTGGGGCGCGCGCAACACGCACGGCGAGGCCTACGAGGCCTTGATCCGCGACGAGTTCGAGCCCCGGCGGCTCGCCTTGCAGGCGGAGGCCGCGCGCGAGGGCTGGCTTGCGCCCCGCTTCGTCTACGGCTACTTCCCGGCGCAGGCCGAAGGGGACCGGATTCACCTGTACGACCCCGCCGACCCCGGCAGGCGGCTCGGCAGCTTCGAGTGCCCGCGCCAGCCCGAGGGCGAGCACCTGTGCCTCGCCGACTACGTGGCGGAAGCTGGCTCCGGCCGGATGGACGTGGTGGCCCTGCAAGTCGTCACGGTCGGCACCGAGGCGGCGGAGCTGTGCGAGCGGCTCAACCGCGAGGGGCGCTACGGCGAGGCCTACTGGATCCACGGCCTCTCTGTGGAGGCTGCCGAGGGGCTGGCGGAGGTCGCCCACCAGCACATCCGGCAGGAGTGGGGGATCGGGCCGGGCCAGGGCAAGCGCTACAGCTGGGGCTACCCGGCCATCCCCGAGCTGGGCGATCACGCCCTCGTCTGGCGGGCCCTGCCCGTGGAGGACGCCATCGGCGTGAGCCTCACGGAGGCCTTCCAGCTCGTGCCCGAGCAGTCCACGGCGGCGATCGTGCTGCACCACCCCGAGGCGAAGTACTTCGTCGTGCGCGGCGCGGCGGGGGCGGTGGCGGTCTACTGAGGCCACGCCAGCGGCTCGAGGTCCTGCCTCTCGGGGAGGGGCGGCCTGGCCATGGCGCTTGCTTGCCTTCACGGTTGAGGCTTGACAGGTGGGGGTGGTCGGTATACAAAAGTAGTATACAAACAATCCGGTCGCCTGCCTCGTCCGTGTCATGCCCCCACCAACCAAGGCCCTGCCAGGGAGGTGCCTCGTGCCTGACCCCGCTCGCTTCGTCGTCGTCTGGCTCCTGCGTGATCCGGCGCCCGCCCCCCCTCAGACGAGGACCCCCGGCGCCGCTGCCTCCCCCCTCCCCGAGCCAGGCGGCGGGGACAGTCCCCCTGACGCCCCCTGAACGTGATGTCTCAGGTGTTGCCTGACCGGGGTATGACCCCCCCAGCCCACTCGCCCCCGAAAGGAAGTCGCCATGGCCCATCCCGCCCCGCTCCGCCTGGCCGTGCTGGCCGCGCTGGCCACGACCGGCTGCACGGTGCAGCTTGCCAACCCGCTCATCACCCTCGACCCGAGCGGCCTGCCGGGCGTGGCGCCAACCCCGGACCCCGTCCGTCCGTCCCTGCCACCCCTGCCGCCCAGGCCCACCGACCCGGACGGCAATGGCTGCGAGGAGCTTGGTGCGGGCAGCCCGTCCATCGTCTTCCCCGGTCCGGAGCCCGTGGCGTGCCCGGCCATCTACCCGCCACCTCCCGGCTGTGAGCCGGGGGCCCGGCAGGGCGTGTATGGCGAGTTCGCGGGGCTCCGCGCCCCTGCGGTGTTCAAGGCACTCAAGGACGCCCGGGCCGTGCGCGAGCGCCTGAAGGCGATCTACTACATGGGGCCCCATCAGCCCGGGGCGAGCGACGTTGTGGTGGCGCTGCCCGTCCCGGTGCAGGCCCCGGCGGAGGCTGCCCCCGGCGCCGCCCAGCGGCGGGTCGTGCAGACCCTGCCCCTCCCCTCGGATTACCTGTGGAGCTGCCTGCGCGAGGGCTACCCCGAGCTGGCCCAGGCCTTCCTGGCGGGGCAGCCCCCCATCGTGGCGCCGTCTCCCCCTCCCGAGCCCGAGCCCTGGTCCCCCGAGCCGTGCCTCTACGCCCCGGGCCAGACGGTCCTGCTGTCGGGGGCGGTCTTCGATGGTCAGGGCACGCCCTTCTCCCGCGAGGTGGAGGTCCGCGTGGCATCCCCCGACTACGGCTTCAACGCCACGGCCGAGGTGGTGGACGGGCAGTGGCAGGTGGCAGGCGCCCCGGCCGGCGTCCGCCTGCAGGTCACGGCCGTGCACCTGCCCTCGGGCGAGGCGCGGCGTCGCTTCGTCGTCCCCCAGGCGGCCTTCGTTGACTGCGGGGAGGAGGGGTTTGCCACCGTGAACTTTGGGGGGCCGCCCACCGATGCAGACCCGCTGGGTCACCGCTACGCGATGGAGGCCGCGGCGCCGGAGGTGCCCACGGCCCGCACCGCCCTCACGCTGCGCGTCTTCGACGTGGCCGGGCGACCCCTCCCGGGGGCGGTCGTGACGCTGCGGACGCTGGCTGGCAAGCAAGGCTACAAGCGGAGCCTTCCCGTGCGGCCGGCTTCGGGCCCCGTCCCGGTGCTGATGGCCTTCCGGGGCCTGCAGCAGACCTCCGCCACGGTGCTGGTCGACGACGGTGAGGTGGTGGTCGCGCCGCGGCCACCCGTCGCGCCGCCTCCTGAGGCCGCGGTCGTGGCGGCCACGTTCGAGGACGTCCCGGCGGATGAGCCGCTCGAGGCCTACGTCGAGGCGCCCGGCCACAGCCCGCGGCAGCGCACGCTCGCGCCCCTCCGCGCCAGTCGGCCCTACACCCTCGCCTTCGGTGGCCCTGCCACCCGGCAGGATCCGCTGGCCCCCCAGTTCGGCCTCGTGCCCGTCCCCACGGTGCCGGACCCGCGGCTGGTGGTGGTCTCGGGCCAGGTCTTCGCCCAGGCCACCGGCGCCCCGGTCAACGGGGGGGGCGTGCGGTTCGTGGTGGAGGGGGGCCGGGCGCCCTACGTGGAGGCCCAGCCGCTGAGCGAGGAGGGCACCTACACGTTCAAGGGGGTGCCGGCAGGAAGCAGTGGCCTCCTGGTGGTCGAGGCCCCCGGGTTCGAGCGGGTGACGCGTCGCGTGTTCACCGGCGTGGGCCGCGAGGCGTTCACCTTCAACTTCGGCGGCCCCAGCACCCGGCTGGATCCGCTGGCGCCCGCGTTCGGGCTGGTGGAGCTCATCCGGGAGTGAGCATCGGCCCCTGCGTGCGACGCAGCGGCCAGAAACGGATGGCTGGAGCCTGGCGCTGGCGCCAGGCTCCAGCTGTTGCTGGCGGGCGGCCTCGTCAGGGCTGCAGGATGAGGCCCTCTTCGGCGGTGATCGCCTCCGCCTGCGTCGCGGTGAGCCCGGGAGGCCCGGCGAAGCGCCCCCCGAGGGTGCCAGCCGCGTCGCGGGTTGCGAACGCCTGCACCAGGGTCTGCACCTGCCGCGCGTCCCGCACGAGGGCCGGGTTGCCCGCCAGCCTGAGCAACGAGGGGTAGACCTCGGCCAGCACGACGCGGCCTGGCGGCACGTCGTCGGGGCCGAGCGCCCGCAGGCCCGTCTCGAAGGGCCACACGCGCAGGTGGGCGGCCAGGGCCGGGTCGCCTCGCCAGGCCCGGGCCACCGGGATCCCCACGAGGGCCTGTCCCCCGACGCTGCCCGGGTAGGCCAGCTTCCAGGGCGACGAGGCCCCCCGGGCGTGGGCCTCGGCCACGCGGAACTCGGCCACGCGGGGCTGGCCCCAGCCCTCGCGCGGGCGGCGGGGGGAGAGCGTGGGGGCAACTGCAGCGGCCGGACACCCCCAGAACGGGAAGGCCTCCCCGTAGGTCCGGGCGTTCAGCTGGGCTGCCACGGCGAAGCGGTTGTTGCGGTTGGTCGGGCCATCGGTGATCAAGGCCCCCAGCACCTCCCAGGTGGCGCGCCAGGCAGGCCCGGCGAGCCCGAGGGCGGCCGCCAGCCCGGCCGGGTACCCGAGGGGGAAGTCCACGCCCAGCAGGGTGCGCCTGCCCGCCTGCACCTCGCCCTGCAGCAGCCTTCCGACCGCCTCCCGGGCAGCGGCCCGCGTGGGGAGGTTCTCCGGCGCGCCGAGCGCCAGCCCGGCCCGGGTGCGTCGCCCCACCGCCAGCCAGATGCTGTTGGCCCCGGTCTTGGGCGCCCCCTCAGCGCTCCAGTCGAGCATGGCGTAGGTGTCGAACAGGGGCACGGCACGGGGCTCGCTGGCAGGGGGCATCGCTCGCCTGCCGAAGAGGCCGCCAGGCCGTGCTACAATAACCGAGCCTGTCACGCTCGCTGTCGGTGTCGGTCGTCACGTTTGCCCGAGAAGCCCGCTTTGTCGGTGGCTTCCTGCTCATGTCATCCACCTGGGGAGCCCCACGCCCGCCATGTCCAGCGCCTACGATCAGCAACTTCGCAAGCTGATCGAGCACATCCAGACGCTGAACCAGGCCCTGCACGAGCGCAACACGCAGCTTGTCCAGTGGCAGCAGGTCGCGCGGGCGCTGCAAGACGAGCGGGGTCGCATCGCCAAGGCCTTGTTCGATGCGGTGAAGCAGGCGATGGCCAGCTTTGCCCACCGCTTTTCAGGGCTGCGCAACGAGAACCAGAAGCTTCGCACCTTCATCGACCACCAGCGCCAGATGCACGAGGTGGTGGCGCGGGACATGCAGGGCCAGTTGCTCTACGCCCTGAGTCGCATCGACGCCCTCGCCGCGGAGCGGGGCAGCTGGCGGCAGGAGTCCACCGCGGCGCGGCTGCAGGCTGCCCGGCTGCAGCAGCAGGGCCTCGAGCAGAAGGGCGTGATCGACTCCCAGCAGGCCGCCCTGGCCGAGCTCAGGCGGCAGCTCGAGGCTGCGATGGTCTTTGCGCAGCGGGAGGAGCACCACCAGGCGGAGCTCAAGCACCTGCAGCAGGAGCTGGCGGCGCTGCGCAGCGAGGTGGCCAGCCAGGACCAGCTCGTCGCGGCGCGTGATCAGGAGCTCGCACGGGTGCGCCAGGCCTATGATGGCCTGCAGCAGCGGGCCTCCCAGGAGGTGCAGGCCCTGCAGGGGGAGCTGGCCCAGGTCCGCCAGGCGAGCGTCGGCGTCGACGAGCGCCTCGACGAGATGTCGCGGATGCTGGCGAACTCGGAGCGGGAGGTCGCGCGGCTGTTCAGGGAGCTGGGTGACGAGCGCACGCTCCGCAAGGAGGCCGAGATCCGCCTCGAGGCCGCGACGAAGGACCTGCGCAAGGCCAAGACCGCCGTCACCAAGCTCGAGAAGGCTGAGAAGGCAGCCAAGGGCGAGCAGCTCAGCGACCTGCAGAAGCGCCTCGACGAGATGACGACGGACTACCGGGAGCTGCAAGAGGAGCTGGCCCGTGCCCTGCGGGACAAGACGGCCTACATGCAGGCCCTCGAGGGCCAGAAGGGCAAGGTGCGTCCGTTGCCGCCCCCAGCCGAGCCAGGCAGCTCCTGAGCCTGGGGTGCCATCAGGCCACCGGCCAGGGGGTGCTGGCGAGGTAGGCTGCCAGCCCCTCCTCCCAGGGCGCCAGCGCTGGCACGCCTGCCTGCCGCAGCGAGGCGGTGTCCAGCACGGACCAGGCCGGCCGGGCTGCCGGCCGCGGGAGCTCGGCGGTGGTGATCGCCTCCACGGGGGTGGCGAGGCCCTCGAGCGCCACCACGCGGCTGGCGAGCCCGTGCCAGCTGCAGTGGCCGCGGCCTGCGGCATGGTAGGTGCCATGGTGGCCGGAGGCCAGGAGGGCCACGAGGGCCCGTGCCAGGTGCACGGTCCAGGTGGGGCTGCCCACCTGGTCTGCCACCACGCGCAGGGTGGGCTGCTGGCGCGCCAGGCGCCGCATCGTGTCAACGAAGTTGGGGCCCCCGCGGCCATACAGCCAGGAGGTCCGCACGATCCAGTGCGTCGCGAGCGTCTCCCGCACGGCCTCCTCGCCCGCCAGCTTGCTGCGCCCGTACGCGCTCAGGGGCGCGGGGTCCGCCTCGACGCCGTAGGGTTGGTCGCTGCGGCCATCGAAGACGTAGTCGGTGCTCACGAACAGCATGGAGGCCCCCACGGCCCGCGAGGCCTCTGCCACGAGGGCCGTGCCCGTCGCGTTCACGCGGTGGGCCGCGTCCGGGTCCGCCTCGGCGTCGTCCACGCGGGTGTAGGCTGCAGCGTGCACCACCACGTCGGGCCGGGTCTGCGCCAGCAGCTCCCGCACGGCTGCGGGCGCCGTGACGTCGAGGTCGGCTCGCCTGGCCGCCACCACCTCGTGGCCCCCGGCCACAAGCGCCGGCACGAGGTCCGCGGCCAGCATGCCTCCAGCTCCCGTCACCAGCACCTTGCTGCGCATCAGCGCCCCCTTTGCTGCGCGGATCATAGCACGGCGGGCCGCCTGCGCCTTGGCCGGGGTGGCCAAGGCCCCCCGTCGCGGCCGCCAGCGCGCGGGTGCTGCATCGGCCAGGCCCCCTTGCCGCGGGCGCGTCGGTTTGCTAGAACGGAAGCAAGCCCCTGGCCTCTGGGTATGCAATACGTGGCCCCCTCGAGGTGGAACGGGGCCACTGGCACTCGAAAGGAGCCTTCGAACCATGTCGTCCGAGATGGATCGTGTGCGTCATATCGGCGGGAGCCCCGCCGCTTCCTGGGGGGCGATGAGCGCCCAGACCTTCACCGGCAAGGTCATGCCGGCCTTCGGGCTCTCGCTGGCCGTGGCCGCCGGCGGCGTGTTCGGCGGGATGCACCTGCTGCAGGCCCTGGGCCCCACGATGGGCTTCGGCGTGCTCATCGCAGCCCTCATCGCCGAGCTGGGCCTGGTCTTCACGGCGGGCCGCTGGCAACACAACGAGGCGCTCAACAAGCCCTTGTTCTTCCTTTACGCCCTGCTCTCCGGGCTGACGCTGGTGCCGCTGCTGACGTGGGCAGGCGCGCGGGGAGGCCTGCCGATGATCGGCCAGGCGCTTGCCGTCACGGCCGTGACCTTCGGCGCCCTCTCCGTCTACGGCGCGACGACCAAGCGTGACTTCGCGAACCTGGGGGGCTTCATCTTCGTCGCGTGCATCGGGCTGCTGGCCGCGGGCCTCTTCAACATCTTCTTCCAGTCGCACCTGCTCTCGCTTGTCACCTCGATCCTCGGGGTGGGGATCTTCTCGGCCTTCACCGTCTACGAGATGAACATGATCCGCCGCACGTACGCCGATGCCGACTGGATCGCGGCTGCGCTGGGCCTGTTCATCGCCTTCATCGGCCTGTTTCAGTCCATCTTGCGGCTCTTCGGCCTGGCGGGCGGCAGCGACGACTGAGCCCGCCGCGCGGTGCCAGCGCCCGCGCTGGCCCGGGGAGGCCCCATGGCCGACGGGCACAGGCCCGACAACCAGGCTCCTCGAGACGTCCCCCCGGCCCAGCTGGGGGGCGATCGCTTGGCAGGCCAGCTCGAGGGCATCGCCCCGGCCGTCGTCTCGGCCTTCTTTCAGCAACGGGGTGCGGCCCCTTCGTCCGGCGCCCCGTCAGCGGGGGGGGCGCAGCCGCGGGAGGCCCCGACGTCGCCCCGCGCGCCGACCAGCTTTGGCGCGTTGCCCGACCTCGACCCGGAGGCCGTGCGGCAGCGGAACCTGAAGCTCCAGCACCTGGCGCTCATGCTCGCCGCCAGGCCTGCCCCGAGCGCGTCCCCGCCCAAGGCCCCGCCACCCGCCCCGGCTCCCGCCCCGGAGGCGTTGCGGGAGGCCCACCTGCGGCTGCGCCAGGGCGCCGGCCGGGGACACCGGCACACCGGCGCCCTGGGGTCGCGGGCCACGAGCGACCTCTCGCACGGGGCCGGCCCGGGGCCCGCCAGGGAGCCCCATCCGCCGCCGGGTAACGGGCCCGGCACGGGGCGGTTGGAGGCGCTGGTGGGCCAGGCACTCGGCGCAGAGGGCGTGCTGGCGCTCAGGCAGGCCGTGGCGGTGCTGGAGGATCGAGGCCTGCCGGCCCGGCTCGGGGCGCTCACCGAGCAGGTGACGGCGCTGGTGCCCGGGGACGATGGCGTCGTGCGGCTCGGGGCGGACGTCAGTAAACGCCTGATCGTCAACAACCTCAACCCGGTGCTGGCCCTGTCCGTGGCGGCCCGAGAGTCTGCCCAGCAGCTCGAGCGGCTCAGGCGCTGGGAGGCCCTGACCCCTCGCGAGCGGCTGACGGCCACCACCAACCTCACGGCCAACCTGGCGGAGATGGTCGGTGCCGTCACGCCGCCCCCCGTCAACGTCGGTGCCCAGCTCGCGGCGGCCGGCCTGCAGCTCGTGAGCCTGGCCTCCGAGCACGGGGAGACCCTGGAGGGGGTGGCGCGGCAGGCCGCAGACGCCGAGCCTGCTCGGCGCGTCCTCGGGGAGGTGGCCGAGCAGGGGGTCGTGCTCGCCCACCGCGTGCAGGCCGCCTGGGGGGAGCTCTCAGAGCGCCTGAGGAGGGCTCCACCGCGGGCGCCCGCGGTGCTTCAGCGCCTCTTCGACTCTCGCTGGTTCCGGCACCTCAAGCGTCACCCTGTCAGCCGGGGCCTGGCCCGGGGGATGGAGAACCTCACCTACAACCTCACGCAGCGCTGTCGGGTCTGGCGCGAGCGCTGGGCCCACCGCTGGCAGCGCGACCGCCGCTGAGGCCTCAGCGACGCTTCAGGATTTCGTAGATGCCGCGGATCTCGCCACCGTCGAACCAGCGGCCCTTGCAGCGCTTGCAGTTGTCGATGAACAGGCCCTGGTTGTTCCAGTTGTAACGGGTCATCGGAATCTTGCAGTCCGGGCACGTTGCCGAGCCTTCCTGGGCGCGGGCGTTCAGCTGCCGCTTGGGCTGGTTCAGCGCCACGAGCTCGAGGTCCATGAGCAGGTTGGCCCGAGAGTCGGCCTCGAAGTCGTGGGCCTGCAGCCAGATGCCGCCACAGCTGGTGCTGCAGACGTCCACCTCGACCTCCCATCGTTCCACGTCCGTGGTGATGGTGTGGGTCCGCAGGGGAATCCGGCAGCGGGGGCACAGGGCCATGGGGCATGCTCCTCATGTGGGTGGGCTGCCCAGACATATACCCCGTGCCCAAGGGTGGTGCGGGCTCATCCTCGCCTGCCCGCCGGGAGAAGCGTCCCGAGAAGGCCTCGGCCAGAGGGCCAGGGTCGCCCGGCACCGGGTGTAGCGACGGAAGTTTAACAAGGGTGCTCCCGAGATATAACAACAAGTTAATCTCCTGCGGGGAGGTTGCAACCCGGCTGCAACCCTGCGCCCAGAAGACATGGGGGGTGAGCTCAGCTCACAGGCGAGGGTGTAGAGGGCTGACAGGAGGTTCCGGGATGCGCGCCAAGAAGACCCACCCCAACCATGTGAAGACCCGCCTCTTCGGTGAGGTCGAGCGGGCGTTGCGGGGGGGCGCCGACGGGATCCTCTTCTCGCTGCCGGCGCCTGGCTGTGGGCAGGCCGGGGGCGGCCGCCGCAAGCAGGTGGTGGCGATGCACGTGATCGGAGACCGGCTGTACTTCTTCGACCCCGGGCGCAACCCCGAGCTCTCTTATGCGGCCGAGTGCGGCGTGGCCGGCGAGGCTGTCGCGGACTACCCCGGCATGCGCTACGAGGGCCGGGGCCTGCACTCGCTGCCGCTGGGCTACCTCCGAGCGCTGTTCCTGGATGGCAAGGGCTTCGCCCTCGTGCCCTTGGCCCACCGGCTGGCCCTCGCGGGCTGACGCGGCGCCTGCTCCATGGCGGCCGAGCCCCAGCACCCTGCCCGCGCGGTCCCGGGGCCGGCTGCCCTGGCGGGCTGCAGGCAGGCGAGATGGAGGCGAATCGGGTATAGTGGGACGCAGGGACGGCCCGGTGCTCGTGGATGCGCCCCGAGAGACGACGAGGTGACGTGATGAGTCTGGTCAAGGTGGTGTTCGACGGCGCTCCGGGGACGGGCAAGTCCAAGACGCTCGAGGCGATCCGGCAGTTCTTCGCCATGAGCAACAACCTGCGCCAGATGTTCAACCTGCCGATTTTCAAGGTGGGCTTCGTGAAGGAGGCCGCCTGGGACCTGTTCGAGGCGCACCCCGACATCAACCGTGGGTCGCTCTCGACCCAGCGCACGATCCTCAACATGATGATGGAGCGAGAGGCCGAGAACCGCGAGATGGACATCGTCTTCATCGACCGGGGCGCCTACTCGATCAACGTCTACGAGACGCTTTTCGGCATGGAGGACATGGGCCCCCTGCGGGACGACATCGAGCGCCTGACGGCGGGTTATGACATGGTTTACCTTTTCCATCCAGACAATGTTATCCTGCGCAACGACGGCGTGCGCATCGAAGACGCCGAGACCCGCATGGGCCTCCATAACGCCTTCCTGGAGCACCTCCAGGAACTGTCCCTGCCGCACCGCGTGCTGTTTGCCGAGAACACCGAGCGGGCCGGCATCGTGATCGGCGACATCCTGGCCTTGCTGCAGAAGAAGGGCGTGCCGATGCTCGTCTAGGCGTCGGGTCGCCGTGCACCCCCGTGGAGCTTGCAACGCAGCGCATCGAGGACGAGGTCGGCAGCCGCCACTGGTGGTTCGAGGGCCGCAGGGCCATCCTGCGCTCGCTGCTGGCCGGGGAGGGGCTGCCGCGAGGTGCCTGCATCTACGACGTGGGCTGTGGCACCGGGCAGAACCTGGAGATGCTCGCCGCCTTTGGCGAGGTGACGGGCGTGGACCGCAGCGCCGAGGTGGGGTCCCTGGCACGTGCCCGCGGCTGGCAGGTGGTGCAAGGCGATGTGGTCGACCTGCCGCTTCCGGCGGACAGCGCTGACGTGATGGTGGCGATGGACGTCCTGGAGCACCTCGATGATGACGGGCGGGCGGCCAGGGAGCTGTTCCGGGTGCTTCGGCCTGGCGGCCTTCTGGTGGTCACCGTGCCGGCATTCCGCTGGCTGTGGGGAAGCCAGGACGACGTCAGCCACCACCGACGCCGCTACACGCGGCCCGAGCTGGAGGCCTTGCTGACCGGGGCGGGCTTCGTGCTTCACAAGGTCAGCTACTTCAACTTCTTCTTGTTCTTGCCCATCTGGCTGGGCCGGCGGCTGGTGGCCTTGCTGGGCAGGCGGGTGCTCTCCGAGAACACGCTCACGCCGCCCTGGCTCGATCGCCCGCTCGGCGCGATCTTCGCGTCGGAGGCATGCTGGCTGCGCCGGCTCGAGTTCCCGGTGGGCGTCAGCCTGCTCGCGCTGGGGCGCAAGCCCGCTCAGCCCGAGCGCTCGTAGCGACGGGCGTGGAGGGTCTTGCCGCCGGGGCCCACGGGCTCCGCGAGGGCCTGCGCCAGGTGAAAGTAGTGGGCTGGCTCGGCGGGGCGCGCCTTGAGTGGCGTGACCACCACCACCTGCTGGGCCCCAGTTTCCCACATGCGCCACCACATCGCGGCCTCCTCGGCGGGCGTCGCCAGGTGCAGGGCGTAGGAGGACACGATCCAGTCGGCTCGGGGCAGCGGCTGATCGAAGGTGCCGACCTCTGCAGGACACCCGGTCTCCTGCCGGTAGCGCTCCACCATGGCAGCTGCGCGGTCAAGCCCGACGCAACGGACGCCGGGCAGGCCGGCCAGCCACTTCGTGACCAGCCCGTCGCCGCAGCCGAGGTCGAGGACGGTGCCTTCCACCCCTGCCAGCACGGCCCTCAGCAGGGCCTGGATGCCTGGGGCATGGGGGTTGTTGTAGCGGCTGGCTTCCCGCTCGTAGTAGGCCCTCGGCTCCAGGGCCGTGCCCAGGTAGGGGTGGTGGTTCTGCATGATGAGATGATCTTAACCTAAATTTCACGTCATGCGCCCCGTTTGCAACGTGCCCGCAACCAGCGACGGCCACAACCACCTCGCAGGCGCGGTTGCCACCGCGCCGAGACCTCCGACTTTCAACTCGCAACCCCAACTCCAACCCCAACTCCAACTCCAACTCCAACTCCAACTCCAACTCCAACTCCAACTCCAACTCCAACTCCAACTCCAACACCTTCTCCATCTCCGACAGTTCGCGAATACACGAGAGCTGATGTAGCGCAACGGAACACAGCTTCAAGTTGCTGGACCATCGTTGATGGAAATGTTTATGACTTAACGAGTTGGATTAATGCGCATCCAGG
>JAYKHL010000033.1:0-10512 GCA_035284865.1 Candidatus Sericytochromatia bacterium
CGCCCGGCGGCTGGCTCGTTCTGACGCCCAGGGACGTCGTCACGCCTCGGTCACGTGTCTCCGGGCACACTCCCTCGTCGTTCCTGGCCCCTGGACGCCAGCCCGTCGCCACCCACTCGCGCCCACGACTTGATCGGTGCTCAAGGGCCCTCCAGCTGCGCGCCCACGACCTGACCGGCGCGTCCGGCCCCGCCACCCTGGCCCGCGCGCCTCGTACAACGTGGCCAGGGTGGCCCGGGGGGCGGTGTGGTACGTTTAACGAGGCCAACGGCCCGTGTCTGCTGTAGCTGAAGGAAGCCCCATGGCGCCACTTGACGACCTCCAGTCCCTCGCCCGCCTCGATGCATCCGACATGCTGGGCCGCGTCCACGCGCTGCCCGACGTCCTCACCGCCGCGTTCGAGCGCGGCGCGGCCTGCCCCCTGCCCCTCCAAGCCCCGACCCAGCTGCTGGTGTGTGGGATGGGCGGCTCCGCCATCAGCGGTGACCTGGTCCGCACCTGGGCTCTGGCAGAGGCACCCCTGGCGGTGACGGTCCAGCGGGGCGACGGCCTGCCAGCCCACGCAGGCCCCTCGACGCTGGCGTGCTTCCTCAGCTACTCCGGCAACACGGGAGAGACGCTCGGAGCCCTTCGACAGGCGCTGGCGCGCCGGGTGCCAGCCGTGGTGATCACCAGTGGCGGGGAGGCCGCCCAGCTCGCGGCCGAGGCCGGGGCTCCCGTGGTGGCGCTGCCTCCCGGGTGGCAGCCACGGGCAGCCCTGGGAGACCTCCTCGGCGCCCTGCTGGGGGTCGCCAGCCAGATCGTCGGGTTCCCGCGCCCCGACGTGGCAGGAGCCGTGGCAGCGGTGCAGGGCGTGCGGACGCGGTGCGAGCCGCACGTGCCAACGGCGGCCAACCCGGCCAAACAGCTGGCGGTGGCGCTGGCGGGCAAGGTGCCCTTCGTGCTCGGGGCCACCCCCACCACCGAGGCCGTGGCCCTGCGCTGGAAGTGCCAGCTGAACGAGAACGCCAAGCTCACGTGTCACCTCGGCCTGCTTCCGGAGTTCACCCACAACGACATCGTGAACCTCTCGGCACAGCCCCAGCCACAGCTCGCCCTCGTGTCGCTGGAAGACCCGACCGACAGCGCCTTCGTGGCCCGACAGCGGGCCCATGCGCTGGACCTGCTCGCGCCGGGCCTCGGGGGCCTGCACACCGTCGAGGGGGAGGGCCGGGACGGGCTGGCTCGACAGCTCAGCCTGGTCCACCTGGGCGACTGGGTGAGCGTCTACCTGGGGCTGCTCGGGGGCCACGACCCCACGCCGGTGGAGGCCATCGGAGCGCTGAAGCGTCGCATGGCCGAGGATCACGCAGCCTGCGAGGTCGTCCGGTGAAGGCCATCATCATCGCGGGGGGCTCTGGCACGCGGCTCCGGCCGCTCACGTACGCGACGCCGAAGCCCATGGTGCCCCTGTTCGAGAAGCCCTTCCTGCAGCACCAGCTGGAGCTGTTGCGGAGACACGGGATCCGCGACGTCGTCATCAACCTTCACTACCTGTCGGACGCCATCCGCGATCACTTCGGGGATGGTGGAAGCCTTGGGATGCGCCTCGCCTACTCGCTGGAGGAGGCCCCCATGGGCACGGCTGGGGCGGTGAAGCTCGCCGAGCCGCACTTCGACGGTGAGCCCATGCTCGTCATCAACGGCGACATCCTGACGGACATGGATCTCTCGGCGCTCGTGGCGAGCCACCGGGAGCGCGGCGCGCGGGCCACCATCGGGATGATCCGCGTGGCCGACCCCACGTCTTATGGGCTGATCTTCACCGAGGCCGATGGGCGCATCACCCGCTTCCTCGAGAAGCCGTCCTGGGACGAGGCAACGGTTGACACGGTGAATGCCGGCATCTACGTGCTCGATCCCGCGGTGTTCGCCTACGTGCCGGAGCGCGAGGCCTTCAGCTTCGAGCGGGGCCTGTTTCCGTTGCTGCTGAAGCTCGGAGCACCCGTCCACGGCCACGCCACCTCGGCCTACTGGCTGGACATCGGCTCCCCTGCCAAGTACCTGCAGGCCCACGTGGATGTGTTGCTCGGGCGCGTCAGCGTCGAGCTCGACGCGACCCGCCGGGCAGATGGTGTGTGGCTCGGGGAGGGGGCCGAGCTTGACCCCACCGCCGAGGTGCGCGGCCCGGCCTACGTGGGGCGCAGGGCTCGGGTGCGGAAGCAGGCCCGGATCCGGGAGTTTTCCGTGCTCGGGCCGGGGGTGGTGGTGGACGACCGGGCCTGCGTCGAGCACGCCCTGGTCGGGGCGGGCACCGTCGTGGGGGAGGACGCCACCCTCAAGGGGTGCATCCTCGGCCATGGGTGCGAGATCGGCGGTGGCTCGCGCCTCGGCTCCGACCTGGTGCTGGCTGACGGCTCGACCCTCGGGCGGGGCACCCGGTTCGGCGGCTGAGGGCCAGCAGGCCGTCGCCCTGCACCTGTTCCGCCGGGCACCCGTGATCCGGCTCACCCGGAGCAGCACCGGTTCGGGTTACCATAACCGAGGTGGTGCTCAGGCGCGTTCGCGGAAGGGGTGTCTGCATGGGCAAGCTGCGGGTGGCCGTCCTCATGGGCGGCCCTTCGAGCGAGCGAGAGGTCTCGCTGCGGTCCGGCCAGATGGTCCTCAAGAACCTTGACCCGGAACGCTACGAGGCGTTCGCCGTGGAGCTCGACGAGCTGCTGGCAGCCCCGGCGGCGATCGCTGCGCTGGCCGAGCGCGCGGAGTTCGTCTTCCTGGCCCTGCACGGACGCTGGGGGGAGGACGGCACGGTGCAGGGCCTGCTCGACGTGCTGGGACTGCCCTACCAGGGCTCGGGTGTGATGGCGAGTGCCCTGGCCATGAACAAGGTCCGCGCCAAGGCCGTCTACCAGGAGCTGGGGCTGCCGCAGGCCCGGTGGCTGGACTGGCGGCGGCTCGAAGAGGGACGCTTCGTCAGAGGCTGTGCGGCCCTTCACGGCGACGCTCCCCTGGAGCCCCTGACGGCAGCCGAGGTGGAGGCCCGAACCTGGACGACGCTCGGGGCGGACCTTGTGTTGAAGGGAGCCACGCAAGGCTCCACGCTGGGCCTGGTCATGGTCGATCGGCGGGAGGCCTTCGCGGCGGCGCTCGCCACGGTGGCACAGGCCGATGAGGAGGTGCTGATCGAGGAACGCATCCGGGGCCTCGAGCTCACGGCGGGGGTGCTGGGTGATGCCCAGCCGCTGGCCCTTCCCCTCGTCGAGATCCGGCCCAGAACGAGCACCACCTTCGACTACGAGGCCAAGTACACCCCTGGCGCCACGGACGAGATCTGCCCGGCCCGTCTCGACCCCGCCACCACCGCGCGGATCCAGGACCTGGCTTGCCGCGCGCACCACGGCCTCGGGTGCGCCGGCACCTCCCGCAGCGATTTCATGCTGCGCGACCGCGTGGCCTACATCCTGGAGACGAACACCCTGCCTGGCCTGACGGAGGGCAGCCTGTTGCCCCAGGCGGCCCGCGCAGCCGGCATCATGATGCCGGAGTTGCTGGATCGGCTGGTGCAGGCGGGCCTGGCACGCCAGGGGTCGACATCCCGGCTGCAGCGGCGGACCTGCCAGGGCTGAGGGGCGCGTCCGGCGGCCTCCCCCCCGCCCGTCGCTCGTCGGCTGGCCTGTCGGCTGCCAGTGTGGGGGGCGCTGGGCGGGGATCCCGGCGCAAGATGGTGACCGTCTGGTCATCTGGCTGCATCACAGCCCCCGCAAACGCCCCGATCGCTTGCTGCATCGCGACGACGGCCTCGCCCGGCTGGCGTGGCGCCAGCCGGGCGAACAGCTCCTCGAGTCGCTGGTGGCCCAGCGACTCGCCCGCCTCGTTCTCAACATCCTCAAGCCCGTCGGAGTACACCACCAGGCTGCTGCCAGGTGCGAGCGTGAAGCGGACCTCCTTGTAGACCATCTTGGGGTTGATGCCCAGCGGCAGGCCCTTGACCGGCACGGGCTGCCCGTCGACCAGCGGCGGGGGATGGCCCGCGTTGGCCAGCAGGATCGAGCCGTCTCGCGCATCGTAAATGTAGTAGGCTGCCGCCACAAAGGTCTTGTTCGAGGGGCGGTTCCGATGAACCAGCTTGTTGAGGCGGCCGAGGGTGCTGGCCGGCGAGGGGATTCCGGGCGCGATGGCGCGGAAGAGCGTCAGCGTGACGGCCATCATCAGGGCGGCGGGCACGCCCTTGCCAGCCACGTCCCCCACGAGCACGCCCCAGCGCGTGGCGTCAATCTGCACAAAGTCGAACAGGTCGCCCCCGACCTCGAGCGCCGGCACACAGTGAGCCGCCAGCGCGGCCCCCGGCAGCACGGGCACGCGCTTCGGGAGGAGCCCCATCTGGACGTCGCACGCGATCTCGAGCTCGCGCCGCAGCCGCTCCTGGCCGGCCAGCTCGTGGAACAGCTCCGCGTTGCGCAGCGACAGCGCCAACGACTGCCCGAGGCTGTCGAGCAACCCGAGGTCGACCTCGCTGTAGTCCGCGCCGTTCGCGCGGGGGCCAAGCAACAGGCGCCCCACCAGGCGCTCCCCCACCTTGAGCGGGATGGTCACCTCGTCGGGGGTCGGGCCACGCCGGAGGTGGGCGTCAACGTCGTCCACCCCTCGTGCCCCCAGCGCCTCCAGCAGCCCCTGACGACGAACCACGACGAGCTGGTGGGTCGGGCTGAGGGCCTCGGCCACAGCCTCCAGGAAGGCCTCCGTGTTGGCCTGG
Organism: Candidatus Sericytochromatia bacterium; assembly: GCA_035284865.1. Classification (GTDB taxonomy): domain Bacteria; phylum Cyanobacteriota; class Sericytochromatia; order S15B-MN24; family JAQBPE01; genus JAYKHL01. The sequence continues at coordinate 4,733 of JAYKHL010000033.1, forward strand.
ACGTCGAGGGACTCCCGGCTGACCGCGGCAAAGGCGCCGACGATGGCGCGAAAATCGGGGCCCTCGCTGGCGGCAGCGGCCAGCCGCGCGCGGCGTCTGGCCTCCCTCCGGCGCCAGAGCGTGTGCCCCCAGGCCAGCCCCGCGACCAGGGGCGCCTCGACAACGAGCTCGGGCAAGGACACCCCCAGCACCATCCTGGCCAGGCCGCGCAAGCCCAGGGATGACACCAGGAAGACGAGCACCAGCACGGCCAGGGCGCCGACCTCGCGCCGCCCGGAGGGGGGCTCGGCAGGCCTGGCGGGACGCGCAGGGAGGGCGAAGCGTGGAGCCATGGGCCAGGGGACCTACAAGAAGCGCAGGAGCCCGGCGCGAAAGGGGCCCTGGCCCTCCGTCATCGCCGTCTCCAGGGTGCGTCGGACCTCGCGGCTGAGGGTCGCGTCGTCCTCTTCCAGGATACCCAGCAGCGGGCCGTAGTTCGAGGCATTGACCGTGCCGACGGCGGCCCGCAGGTTGCGCAGGTGCTGCTCGCGCTGCAGCTGCCGCTGCAGCACCGGGGACATCGTCTCCTCGATGGCCTTCACGAGGGTCTCGATCCGGGGCGCCCTCGTCGCATCTGACAGGGCCTGCCGCAGGGACAGGGGCAGATGAGGGAAGAGGCCCCACCGGATCAACGTGCCGACCGGGTCCCTGGCAAACTCGGCCCGGAAGCTGCGGTCAGGCTCCAGGAGGCGCGCCAGCACCTGCTGGATGTTTTCGGTATGGATGCGGTACTGGCGGGCCTCCTCGGCGAGCGCCTGCCCCGTGACCACGTCATCACGAACGTCGGCAAGCAGGTGGCGCCGGTAGTCCGGGTCCTCGAGCAGCTTGCGTTCCGACGGACTCAGCAGCCGTGCAGCCCAGGGCCCCAGGGCCTCCTCCAACGCCCCCTTGCGATCCCGCTTGAAGGCGTTGACGAACTCGACGTTGCCCTCCCGCACCTGGCGCGCAACCTCCACCAGCACCAGCTCGAGGGCGCCGCCGTCCAGGCTCTTGGCGAAGCGAAGGTGTTCCTGCTTGAGCGCCTGTACCAGCCCCTGGCAGACCTCCACGACGTCGTCCGAGCGTCGGCCCTGCTCCAGCGAGAACCGCAGGATGGAGGCCCTCAGCGGCTCTGCCCCGAGCCCGTTGCTGCGCAGCGTCTGGATCGCCTCCTGCAGCAACGGCTCCGCCAGCACCTGTCGCAGCGCGGCCTGCAGCCGACGGTCGGCCAGGCTTCGCCGCGCAGGCTCCCCGAGCAGGGAGAGCACGGCCTGGCCGTTCACGGCCACCAGCTCCTTGAGCCCCGAGGCGGGATCGAACGGCTGGGTGCCCCGGCGGGCACCGGGCTCGGTGCCTCCGAGGCGGCTGCGAACGGAGCGCCCGGTGCCCCCGGGGTCCACCATGCCCTCGACCAGGGTGCGGACCGCCAGGGCCCGGCGCTCGGACGCGTTCAGCTGTTGCGGCAGGTAGGCGACCTCCTCGATGCCCTCAGAGGCCCGAGCCACCAGCCCCTGCAAGGCCACGGGATCCCGCAGCGTTGCCCGCTCCTGCACGGACAGCCTCAGCCACGTCGCCCCCAACGCCAGCTCGGGCGCGACCCGCAGCTGGGCGGCCAGCGGCAAGCGCTGGAACTGGGCCCGCACCTCGGCCAGCTCGGCGCCGATGCGCCCGCCAGGGGCCTCGGTGACACGTCGCAGGCCCGTGGCGAGCCAGCGAAACACCCGCTGGCCTGCCGTCAACCCCACGCGCTGGGGCGCGGCCGTGAGGGGCAGGGTGGCGAGCAGGCGCGTGTAGGTCGCGAGGAGCGCCTCTGCCTCCCGCACGGCACGCGCGGATCCCGCCCCACGTGTGGCAAGATCCACCGAGAGCCTCATCTCGATGGCCTCCAAGGTCCCACCACGGACCAGCAAGGTCTGCTCGCGGGCCTGCACGGTCGCCCGGTCCACGCTGAGACCGTGGTGATCGGCGATGCGACGCAGCGTCGCCGGCGTCGCCCTCCCGGAGACGGCCAGATCGGTCAGCACGCCCCGGAGGTCTACCCCCACATCGGCGGCCAGGGCCCGGACCTCCGCAGCCGCGAGGACGCGAGCCTCCGCGTTGAGGACCAGCAGCTTTGCGGGGGCAACCTTCATCAGCCGCTCAGGCGCGTGGACCAGCGCCTTGAGCGCCTCCCCAAGGTCCTCCCTGGGATCCAGGGCCTTGTGGCCCCCAACGAAGGCCGCGTCTGCATCGTGCTCGAAGACGAGAAGCCGTCCCCCCGGCATCTCGACCATCCCACCACCGTCCACGGCGACCGCGGGCCCCACGGCGGGGGATGCCTCCGGCACCCGCAGCTTGCCACCCCTTCCCGGCCTCCCGGGGGGGCCCCCCTCGGGCCCATCGACACGCGGCGGCCGGCCTGGGCTGTCCGTCGGCAGCCCGCTTCCCTCACGGCCGCCCACCGCCCCGAGCCTCCTGGTTTCGGCGCGGTGGGGGAGGCGGTGCGCGGGCCCCACGCCGCCGCCCAGGGGCGGCGGCTCCGAGCCGTGCGGGACGCCCGCCGGAGCCAGGGGCTGAGAGCCACGGGGGCCGCCCGCCGGGGCCAGGGGCTGAGAGCCACGGGAGCCGCCCGCCGGAGCCGGGGGCTGAGAGCCACGGGAGCCGCCAACCGGGGCCAGGGGCTGAGAGCCACGGGGGCCGCCAGCCGGGGCCAGGGGTTGAGAGCCACGGGGGCCGCCCGGCTGGGCCAGGGGCTGAGAGCCTCGGTTCGGGTGGGCCGGCCCCGCTGAGCCGGGATGCTGCCTTCCGGGCTCCGAGGCCGGCAGGGGACGCGGGGCTGGCCTCATTCCGCCGTCCTCCGGAGGGAGGCGCCCCGTCTGAGGCGCCCTGGTACGGGAGGCCCCGGGCTGCCTCACGCCAGACGGCCCGGCGGGGCCAGCCCCCGGGCGCGAGGGCCAGGCCTCGTGAGGCGCCTCCCCCTCGTAGGGGCGGGGGGGAGTCGGGGCCACGCCCTGGTTACGCTCCGAGACCTGCCACCCGGAGAGGCGGGGGAAGTCGATGGCCAGCCCGGCGCCCGGTTGGGGTGGGGCGCTCCGGCCGAGGGCCTTGGTGAGGGCCAGCGCAACGGCCTGCTTGCCCCCGACCTTCCCCAGGGCGAACACCTCCTCGTCGATGAGGACAAGCCGACGCGCGGGGTCCACCTGCACCAGCTCCCGTCGTGCGCCCGTGGCCGGTTCCGACAGCCCCCCAGGCTCGTCGGCTCCCACCCGGTCCCGCCCCGCCCGGGACACGTGGCGGAAGGCGTGGCCATGCCACCAAGGCACCAGGGGCCTGGGGAGTTCCTCAACCCCCTGGACCAGAGCGGCGACGTGCGCCATCGGCCAGTCGCCCTCGAAGCTGGCCCCCGGGATGACGCGGGCCAGCGCCTGCGATGCGGCCGCATCCACGTTGACGCTGCCGGGCCGGGCCGGGGGCCGCTCCAGGCCCATCGTGCCCGCGGCCACCACGGGGTCGCTCGCGGCGGCGTGCTCGGGCGCTGGGCCAGCGACGGGGCCCGGGCCTTTGGGCCCGGCCAGCTGGCCGTCGGTGGGCGCCACGGGCATCGCGGGGAGCGGCTGGAGGGGAGGGCCAGACAGCCCGTCAAGGTTCATCAGGGGAGATCTCCAAGCACGGCAAGGCTTCTCAGTTGTCGCAGCGGCCCGGAGCGACTTGCCCGGTTAAACATGGCTTTAAAGAAGTCGAAACGCACCACGCGCCCTTTGGCCCAGCCTTCACACCCGCGCGGTGTCCCAGCACCCCGTGCGCTCGGTCCACCCCAGCAAGGCCTCCGACAGGCCTGGCGCGACGCCTGGAGCGGCCAACGCCTCCCGCGCCTCGATGCGCAAGGCGCCGATCCTCGCTCGCACGTAGGCGAGGGCTCCCGTGCGCTGGAGCAGGAAATCCAGGGGAGGGGCTTCCGGCTCACCGCGCCAGGCGGCCTCGAGGAGCGGCCTGTCCGCCGAGCCCAGGCGAGCCCAGGCGCGCTGCACCACCAGCGTGATCCGGCCAGCGCCCCGGTCGCGGCTGGCGGGCTCGAGGGTGTCCATCACGTCGCTGGAGAGCTGCAAGGCACAGCCCATGGCCTCTCCCCAGCCGCGCAGGCCCACGATCGTCGGCAGCGAGGCGCCGGCCGCGATGGCCGGCAGGCTCGCGAACAGCGCGATGGAGGCCCCCGTCTTCGACCGGGCGCATGCCAGGTATTCCTCCTCGCCCCCGACCGCCCCGAGTGGCCCGTGCTGTGCAAGGTCCAGGCGCTGCCCAAGGGCCATGGCCAGCCCGGCCCCACCGAGCGCGGCCGCAGCAGCCGCGCGTTCCCCGGGCGGCACGCTGGCCATCACCACCTGCTGCGCGAGGAACTGAGCGGCCAGACCGCCCGCCACCGCGCCCTGCCACGTCGGCCAGTGAGCCGGGTCCAGGTGGCCGTCCTGCGCGTCATCGATCACGTCGGCGCTGGCAAAGTGTAGCAAGCAGCCTGCGGCGACTGTCTCCGCACCATCGGCAGGCAGCCCCAGCACGTCTCCCACCAGCAAGGGGAGGGCCACCGGCGGCCACTCGGGCACCTCCCGGGCGGCCCGGGTGGCCGGCAGCACCACAGATCGCAGGGCCCGTTCGGCCGCGACGTCTCCCCCTGCGCCCTCCACGATCGCCGCCTCGGTCCAGGCAAGGACCCGCTCCACACGCTCGCGCGCGCCGCGTGCCTCGGCCAGCCTCACCACCTCAGGTCCCACCCTGGACCGGGGGCGTCCGCCGCTTCACCAGGGAGATGCAGGGCCGGCCGGCTGCATCGAACCCGTAATCGACCTCATCCATGAGCTTGTCGATCAGGTACAGCCCGAGCCCCCCGACCCGACGCTCCGCAAGGTGGGTCTTGAGGTCGAGTTCCGGGCGCCCGGCCGGGTCGAACGCCAGGCCGTCGTGCACGATGGAGATCGCCAGCGCGTCAGCCTCAAGCGTGACGGAGAGCTCCACCGGCCGGTCTGGCCGCCCCTCGTACGCATGCTCGATGACATTGGTCAGGGCCTCGTCCACCACCAGCTCGAGGTCGTACACCTCGCGCGAAGACATGGGAACCGCCCTGGCAATGGCCGCGACAAAGTCTCGGGCCAGGCCAATCTGGTCGAGGTTCGAGCGGAGGTGGATGCCCTGGGGGGCGTCGGAGCTCACGGCGACCTCCCGCATCAACCCTGCGCGGCCAGGGCCTCCACGGCGCCGTCCACGGTATCAAAAAACCGAAAAAGCGTCGTGAAGTCCAGCATGTCGAAGATGCGGTAGACGTCAGGCTGGACCCGCGCCAGGGTGAGGTCCCCCCCCACCTCGCGCACCTCTTCGATCACCGCCATGAGGATGCCGAGGCCAGCGCTGCTGATGAACGGCACGTCGGCAAGATCGATCACGAGGTTGCTGTGACCGGCCTCCAGCAAGGCCCGGATGCCGTCCTCGAAGGCCCCCATCGTCTTGGCGTCGATCTTGCCCGATACCACAAGGATACGGGCCTCCGGGGCGTGCAGTTCGGTCAGGGACAGCATGAGGGAGCCTTCGCGTCACAAGAAGCTGGAACGTCTTCTTCATACCCACGCGTGTTAACATGACGCGGTCGCAGCCCTGAAAGGAGCCGCCCCGATGGCAGTGCCCGCACAGATGACGGAGTTGCTGGCGGTCTGGAAGGAGATCTCCGGGCACGCCGACCGCCTGGTGCCGGTGAACGTGTATGCGCCGCCAGATGCCAGCCGTGACGGGCTTCGCCT
>JAYKHL010000034.1:0-30411 GCA_035284865.1 Candidatus Sericytochromatia bacterium
CCCGGCGGCCACGCAGCTCGGGAGGACGGCCATCTCCGTCGGGGTGCCCGGGGCGTCTCGGCCCACCTTACCGGACCCGAGGGCCACCGCGATCTCTCCCGCCCGCGGGATCCGATAGACGCGGTGAGGCCCGCGCACCGCCACGTACAGCTGGCCGTCGGGGCCCTCGCTGAGGGCCTCCATCGTCGGGGCATTGTTGGAGACCCGGCCGTGGGTCTTGTCGAGCCACATGGCGAGGGTGCCGTCCGCCTGCAGCTCCCGCACGCGGCCGGGCAGCTGCTCGCCGATGAGGAGCCTGCCCTCCCGGCTGACGGTGAGGTGGAGCGGCCCTGCGAGGGGCACCTTGGCGGCCTCGAGGCCCGCGCCGAGCTTGTCCTGGCCGAGCAGGAGGGCGCGGATGTCCTCGGCGACCTGCTCGACGGCGGGGACGCGCAGGCGGAGCTTGGCCGTGATGGCGTCGAGCGTGGCGGCCTCGTGCTTGAAGGCCCCCTTGGCGAAGCCGCGGACGACGTCGAGCTCGCGGTTGAGGCGGTCGCTCTCGGCGCGGGGCAGCTTGTCGAGGATGGCCTGGTCGCCCTTGACGAGGCCCAGGACGTAGCTGGCGCCGAGTGACGAGGCGGTGGTGAGCGCCAGCGAGGCCTGCTGGGCGCCGTCGCGGGCCACGATGGCGGAGAGCTCGCCGCCGTTCCAGAGCTGGATGCGGGCGACGAGGTTGCCCGGCGGCAGCACGGCCTCGAGCTGGAAGGTGGCGTCGCGGCCGGTGGTGGCGGTGAGGGGCTTGCCGGCGTCGTCGACGAGCAGGCGGCCGGCGGCGTCGTAGAGGCGGATCTCGGCATCGGCGAGGCCGTACACCCCGAGGCCGGGGCTGGCCTGGAGCACGCGTCGCGTCGCGGGCCTGCCGGGGCCCACGCCGCCGCCGTTGTTGCTGACGAGCGAGCCCCCCTGGTCGCTGAGGACCGTCCCGCCGTTGTTGCTGATGAGGGCGCCCCCCTGGTCGCTGATGAGGGCGCCCCCCTGGTCGCTGATGAGCGCCCCGCCCTGGTCGCTGATGAGGGGGGCGCCGGGGTGGGCGATCAGGCGGGCGAGGCCTGTGAGGCGGGTCTGCTGGCCCTGCTGGGGCACGCGGCGGGGCTCGCCCGGTCGCGCCAGGGCTGGCGACAAGCGAGGCTTGACGGCGCGTGATGCCCCGGGGCGTCCCGGCGAGGTCGGCCGGGCCGGGGCCACGGCCTGACAGCCGAGGCCCAACGCGACGAGGGCGGCCACCAGGAGGACGTGCGGGCGGGGGCTGGCCATGGCTCCAGCATACCCTGCCCCGCGGGGCCCCTCCCCGTCAGCCCTCAGCCGTCGGTGCCTCGCCGTTCGGCAGCACGATCGAGGTGACGCACTGGGCGGGGTCGAAGTGCTCCCGGAGCAGCGCCTCGGCCTCCTCCCGCGTCAGCGTGGTCAGCAGCTCGGGGATGGCGAAGTAGTCGCCGTGCTGGAAGGCGACCTCCGTGACCTGGTTCGCCACCGCCTCCGGGCTGTTCAGCGTGTAGAGGTAGTCCCCGATCTGCTTGTGTCCGGCCCGCTCGAACTCGTCCGCGGGCAGGCCGTCCCGCCGGAAGGCCTCCACGGCCGCGATCACGGCCTCCTGGAAGGCCGCGGGGTCGTCCGTCTCGGTGCCCAGGTAGGAGTAGCCGAAGCCCTCGCCCAGGTCGTAGTCGTAGGCCAGCATGTCGTCGATGGCCCCCCGGTCCAGGAGATCCTGGAACAGGGCCGAGGAACGCCCGAAGATCACGTCCTGCAGCAGCCCCATCAGCAGCCTGCGTCGGAGGTGGTCCTCGGGCGGGGTCGGCTGGCGGTCCTTCCACCCGAGCAGGATCATCGGCCGCGACACCGACAGGTGCACGACGTGGGAGGCCCGGGCCGGCTCCGGGGGCTCCGCTGCGAGGAGCCGGGCGATCGGCCGGGCCGGTGGAAAGACCTTGCGGGCCTGGTTCTCGCGCACGAGGGCCATGACGCGCTCCGGGTCCAGGTCCCCCACCACGCACAGCCGCATGTTGCTGGGGTGGTAGAAGGTCTCGTAGCACGTCATCAACGTGTCGCGGTCGATGCGCCGGATGGAGTCGACGGTGCCCGCGATGTCGATGCGCACGGGGTTCGCGTGGAAGAGGTTCTCCAGCAGGTGCCGGTGGGCCCGCCAGTACGCCATGTCGTCGTACATGCGGATCTCCTGCTCGATGATTCCCTTCTCCTTCTCCACGTTCTCCGGCGTCAGGTGCGGGCGCTGGACGAAGTCGAGGAGCGTCTCCAGGTTGGTCTCGACCTGATCCGTGGCCGAGAACAGGTAGGCCGTCCGGTCATGGCTCGTGAAGGCGTTGGCGGAGGCCCCCTGGCTGGAGAACGTATGGAAGATGTCCCCCCACTCCTCCTCGAACAGCTTGTGCTCGAGGAAGTGGGCGATGCCGTCCGGGACCTGGTGCACCGGGCCCCCTTCGCGCTGGAAGTGGTTGTCGACCGAGCCGTAGCGCGTGGTGAAGACGGCGTACGTCTTCGCGTAGCCCGGACGCGGCACGAGCTGCACCACCAGCCCGTTGGGCAGCGTCTCCTCGTACACGGACTCCTTGAGGGTGTCGAAGGTGCGGACTTGCACGGGACCTCCTAGGGGGTGGCCGTCGGGGCCGGCTGGGCGTCGCGCAGGAAGTAGATGGTGTCGAGGCGGAGCGTCTCGGCGGCGGCCGCCACCTCGGCGACGCCGATGCCCGGCAGCCTCTCCGCGAGGGTCTCGTGGGGGTGCTCGCGGCCGGCGACCAGCGCCTCGAAGGCCGTCATGATGAGCCGCCCGGGGCTGTCCTCCGTCTCACGGTGGCCGTGCAGCATCATGGCCCGGGTCTGCGCGAGCTCCTGCTCGGACACCTCGCCGCGCCGCAGCGCCGCGAGCGCCGCCTCGATGACGGTGACGGCGCGGGCCTCGTGGGCCACGTCGATGCCGGCCTGGATGAACAGCACGCCGCGGTGCGGGTCATACCGCGAGCTGGTGGCGTAGGCCAGGCTCTCCTTCTCGCGCAGCGTCATGAACAGCTTGGAGTGCGCGAACGCACCGAGCACGCCGTTGTACATCGCCATCGCATAGTAGCCCGGGTCCACCAGCCGCACGGGGGTGCGCAGGCCCAGCACCAGCTGCCCCTGGTTCACGTCCTGGGCCTCGGTGATGCGACGCACCTCGACCGGGCCCGGCGGCAGCGCCACCCCCTGAGGCATGGGGGCCTCGACAGGGCTCCCGGTTCGGAGCCCCTCGAACGTGAACACGCGGCGCAACTCGTCGGCCACAGCCTCCGGTTCGACGTCTCCGACCACGAAGACGTCCATCGGGCTCTCGGCCAGCAGCCGCGCATATTCGGCCTCGAGCGCTGCCGGGTCGATGGCGGGCAGGTCCTCGATGCGCCCGCCGGAGAACATGCCATAAGGGTCGCCCGGGAACATCGCCTCGACGCAGCGGATGCGGGCGTAGGCGCCCTTGTTGTTGAAGATTCCCGCAATTCGCTTGCGCAGCGCGTCCTTCTCGAGGTCCACGAAGGCGGCCTTGAAGGCCCCTTGCTCGCGGACGGGGCGCGTCAGCACCTCGTACAGGAACGCCAGCCCTTCGCGCAGGAGCTCTGGCTGGCCCGGGAGGTACTTGCCGTTGGGTAGCTCGAGGCGGAACTGCACGACCTGGCGATCGCCAAGCTTGTGCACGTCGGCGGTCAGGAACGAGCCGTACAACCGGTCGAGCGCGGCGTTCATGGCCCGCACGCTGGGGTGAGCCACCGTGCCGCGGGTCATCACGTAAGGCAGCAGCGCCACGCGCGTGACACGCCCCTGCTCGAGCGGCAGGCGGAGGTTCACGACCACCGTGTTGGTCTTGAACTTGTCAGTCGCGAGCACGTGGAGCCCCATCCGCGGGTGCTCGAGGTGTCGGAATCGCAACGCGGCCTGCCTTCTCGGGTCCTGGGGGCGTCGGGAGGCCATCGTAACAAACCGCCAGGGCCCCGGGCAAGCAACCGGGCGGGCTGGAGCACCAATCAAGTCTTCGCCCGGCGGCTGGCTCGTTCTGACGCCCAGGGACGTCGTCCCTCCTCGGTCACGTGCCTCCGGGCACGCTCCCTCGTCGTTCCTGGCCCCTGGACGCCAGCCCGTCGCCATCCACGCGCGCTCATGACTTGAACGGTGCTCTAGGCTGCGTGAGCCTCCCGCGCCTGGAACCGCAGCAACACCTCCAGCTGGGGTTCGCGCAGCACCTCCTCCTCGACGAGCAAGGCCCCGAGCGGCTGGCCCGTCGCGCGCTGGAGCTGGAGCGCGATCGCCACCTGGGTCGGCGTCAGCACCGCGTTCTCGATCAGGAGGTGGCCCAGGGGCTTGCGCCGGCCCGGCGCCACGGCCAGCTTGCGCTGCAGGGCCAGGTAGGGGCCGAGCGTGCTGGCGTCACACAGCCCGAGCGCCAGCACCACCTGCCCGAAGGGCACGTAGCCCACCTCGCGGCGGCGCGCATCCCAGACGGAGATGGCCCGCGCCAGGGTCGCCTCGTCAAGCAGGCCCTCACGGAGCAGGATGAGGCCCAGGAGCGGCTTGCGGACGGGGGAGCCTGCAGGCATGGCGGTTCTCCGGACGCATCGGGGGCGACCAGGATTCTATCCCTGGCCCGGGCTAGAAGGGTGTGAATTACAACCCATGATTCAACCAACTTTAACCTCAAGAAGGCCCCTCAGCCTGATCGGCCGGGCGTCGCGGTCGCCACCTTAATCTGGCTTTAATGCCCACCGTGATGGGGACGGGGGACATTGAGTAACAGAGGGGTGCCGGGGCCGCCTGGCGCTTCCGGAACTCGGACTCGGTCGGTTCGCGACGCGAGCCCTGGCGGGCAGGTTTAAGGCCTGGCCTGCGTGGGGCATGGGGAAGGACGAACCGAGCATCGTGCGGGTGGGCTGCGCCGCTCCCGTGACGTCGACGAAGGAGGGTCTCGTGAGCTTGATTCCATCCAACCCGTGGCTCGCCCGGCACCGGGGACACCTGACGCTGGCCACCGCGGCCATCGCCGTGGCGGCGTGGGGCTGCGCCAACCCTGCCGCGGAGGTCGGCAAGGCCGTCTCCCAGGGGGCCACGGCCCGCGGCACCGGCGTGGTGGGGGCCGCCCAGCCCGGGCCCCAGTACGCCTCTCCCGAGCAGGTGCCCGGCCTCGCCTCGCAGGCCAAGCCAGGCAACACGGCCGGGGCGGCCGTCCCTGGGCAGGCCGGCGCGGCTGCGGGTGCCGACCCGGCTGTGCCTCCGGGCGCCGGCGCCACCCCTGCCCTGCCCGACTACGTGCCGCCCGCTGAGCCCGTGGTGATGGCCGCCCGGCCAGGCCCTGGCTTCACGGACGTGCCGGTGTCGACGCTGCCGTTCAACGCGGCCGAGCCCCTCACCCAGGCCATCTCGTGGACGCGGCCCTCGGTCTACGTCGACCCCACGGTGGCCGAGGCCTTCCCGAAGGGCGGGGAGGGCCTGCTCGTGGGCCGCATCATCGACGACCAGGGCAACGCGGCCCCGAACGTGCCGGTGCTGACCGAGCTCGAGCAGACGACGACCAACGCGGATGGCTGGTACCAGATCAAGATCAAGGCCTCGCCGGCCGCGCCAATCCGGGTGGGGGACAACGCCGCGGGCTACATCCCCTTCGACGACTTCCTCGGCGTCTACCCCGACGAGACGCTGACCTACCACACGCAGGTGCTGCGCCTCGACCGGCAGGTCACGCGCATCAACATCAAGCAGGGTGGCGTGGCCGTCAGCAGCCCGCTTGAGGGCTCTCGCGCCCTTGGGGGCCTGCAGGCCAGCGCCCTGGACCCCACGCGCCTGTTCGGGCTGTTCCAGAGCAACAAGGACAGCATCTACACGGTGTACATGGAGATTCCGCCGGGCGCCCTCGAGATGCCGAACGGAGAAGAGGAGACGGAGGTGCGCCTCACGTGGCTCGACCCGCTCCCGCGGGACGGCAAGCCCTATGGCGACCTGTACGGTCCTCTCCAAACTTACACCCTGTGGGACAACAGCTCGAACGTCCCCGTTGCCTCCGACCAGATCGCGCCCTTCTTGCCCGTCAACTTCGCCGATCTCGACCTGGGTGGCGCCAAGATCGCGGATGGGGCGGAGGTCAAGGTCAAGTGGGTCGTGGGCCCCGAGGTGGTCGAGCAGTACCCGATCGACCTGAACAACGGGCAGGCGTTCTTCCCGTGCTACCAGTACGACTTCGGGGCCGGCTGGACCAAGCCCGTGCTGGCCACCGTCTTCAAGGAGCGCGGGTACTACTGGGCCACCTACACGATGCGTGGCTCCAACTCGCCTCAGGTTGTGACCAACTAGGGCGCCGCGGCCCCTCCCCGCGGGCCTGAGCCCAGCCGCGCTTGTCCGAGTCCAGTCGAAAGGAAGTTGCCATGCTTCAGATGTTCAACCGCCGCACGCTCGTGCTGGCTTGCACCACCATCCTCGGCTCCACCTTGCTCTCGCCCATTCCGGCCGAGGCCGGCATGGGCACGGGCCGCAACCCGCCGCCGCCGCCTCCCCCGACCAACATCTCCAACCGCGTCTACGAGGGCTCCAGTGACTCGAGCCTGAGCGGGGTGGGCTACCCCAACGTCACGGTCTTCCATGCCCGCTCGTCCTACAACGGCAGCACCTCCACCGTGACCCGGGCCAACGGCGCGTTCAGCTACACGCTCCGGCAGGGGGACGCTGTCAGCCACAGGGCGCGCATGTTTGGCATCACGAGCGCCCGCACGAACGGCGACATCATCATCGCCACGGACGCGGTGCTGAAGTTCTCCGTCGCCAGCGGCGAGGCCGACTTCGACCAGCTCGTGAGCTCCGGGCTGGTGACGAAGTGGAAAATGGACTACGCCTTCAAGCGCGGTGGCAGCACGGACGAGTCCTACAGCGCTGACGTCGCCTATGATGCTGGCAACCGGGCCTTCAGCCAGCGGTTCGTGCCGCGCAACCTCACGGCCACCCCCAACGGCTCCACGGTCCCGAAGGTCACCTTCGAGCTCAAGGGCCTCGTGGGCACGGATGCCACCGGTCGGCCGCTGCTGCGTTGGGTGGACACGCCGGCGAGCGGGGTGACCCAGCTTGCCCCCGGGCAGAACGCCACGATGAAGCTCAAGAAGTTCATCGCGGTGGTGGAGAAGTAGAGAGAACCCGACCTTGGCATCTCGAACCCTGGCCCCAGGCAGGCTTCGAAAGGCGTGGGCGTGGGGGCTGGTGGCCCTCACGCTCGGCTTTTGGGGCCCCCCTCGCGCCGTGCAGGCCCGGCCCTCGCAGCCGGACCTGCGCGGCCCGCTGGTGTTTGTCTCCAACGTCTTCGAGGGCACGGTGACCGTCATCGAGCCAGCGCGGAACCGTGTGCGGCGGATGGCGACCGGGGCCCTGCCGCACAACTGGTCCCGCTCGCCGGACGGCCGGGAGGTCGTGGTGATGAACACGGGGTCCGAGAGCGTCTCGTTCTTTGATGGCCGCACGGGGGACTTCAAGCGGCACATGCTGGTCGCGCCCATCCCCCAGATCCCCCCCCACGAGGCGTTGGGGCCGGCGAAGTTCGCCGGCAAGACCAGCTGTCACGAGTGCCATGGCCAGGCGAACCTGGGCCGCCTCTCGGCGCAGGCGCTCTACACGCGGGACGGGCAATCGCTGTGGACGGTGCCGTTCAACCCGCCGGGCGTGGTGCGCGTCGACGCCCGCACGGGCGCCCACCTCCAGCGGCTGGAGTTTGCGCCCTTCCCGTTCGACACACAGGTCTCCAGCCTCAACTACACCCCGGACGGCAAGGAGCTCGTCGTGCTTCACCGCCGGCGGGGCAAGTCGGGGCTGCCGATGGACCCCGGGGCAGGCAACGGCACGGTGCCCATGACGCGCTTCGACCACGACTCGCCCCCGGGCAACCGGGCCAGCGGCATCACCTTCCACACGGCCGATGGCCGCCGGGAGCTTGGCCGGCTCATCGTGCCGCTGACCATGCCCTACAAGGTGGACTTCAGCCGGGACGGGCGCTTCATGTACGCCGCGTACCGCTCGACGAACAAGGTCGTGGAGATCGACGTGGCCCGGCGGGCGATCAGCCGGACCCTGGTCGTCGGCGAGGGGCCGAACAATGCCCTGGTCGACAGGCGTGACGGCAAGTGGCTCTACGCGCCCAGCTTCTACGACGATCCACCGGAGGTCGTGAAGGTGGAGCTTGCCACCGGCAAGGTGCGCGCCTTGCTGCCCGCGAAGGTCTCGCCGGCCATGGTGGGGCAGGACCGCGACACGGGTCTGCTCTACGTCGTGGCCAACGCCTCCAACCGGGTGCTGGAGCTCGACCCCAAGGGGAAGGGCAAGCTGCTGCGCGAGTGGGGGGCTGGCATGTTCCCCCTGGACATCCTGGTCGTGTCGGAGAGCGAGCGCCGGGCCGTCCGCTGACGGCGTGTCACCTCGGCGTGATCGTCCGGATGCGGTGGTTGCCGGGATCGGCGACGAGCACCTCGCCGCTGGGGAGCACGAGCAGGTCTGCGAGGCTCAGGAACTGGGCTTCGGTGAGCGCGTCGCCATCGAGGAAGCCTGGCTGCTCGGACATGGCAAGCACCTCCACCGTGTCGGACCCTAGCGGGGTCCGCTCCACGGTCCGGCGCCCCTCGTCGGAGACGAAGAGGAAGCCCCCGAAGCCCAGCACGCCGGCAGGCTGGAACAGGTTCGGGAAGGGCTCCGTCGTCACCGTGCCCACGGCACCCGAGAGCACCACCTTGCGGATCTTGGAGTTGCCGGAGTCGGCCACGTAGAGCGTGTCGTTGCCCACGGCGTGGCAGCCCTTGGGCGTGTCGAAGCGTGCCGTCTCGCCGGCGCCGTCCACATCGCCTGCCGCGCCACCCTTGCCGGCCACCGTCACCACCGTGCGGTTTGCCAGCGTGATGAGGCGGATCGTGTGGTTGCCCGAGTCAACCACCCAGAGCTTGGCCTGATCCTCCGTGAGGGCGATGCCCGAGGGCCCGTTGACCTGGGCCGTGTCGGCACCGGTGGCCGGGTCGCCGTCCGTGAAGCCCTGGCCGCCGTTGCCGATCACCCAGTCCGTGACGGGCAGGCCTTCCGGGCCGACGGTGCCGGGCGTGTGCTTCCGGATGCGGTGGTTGCCCGTGTCGCTGATGTAGATGACGCCATCACGACCCACGGCGATGCCCTCCGGGCTGCGCAGGCGGGCCGCGTCGTTCGGCGTGGTGAAGGTACCGTCGCCCAGCACGCGGGTCACCTGGCCGCCCTGGATCTTGCGGATGATGTGGTTGCCCGTGTCCGCGACGTACACCTCGCCGTCGGGCCCGAGGGCGAGGCCTCGGGGCTCCTTGAAGGTGGCCGACGAGGTGGCCGGCCCGTCCACCATCCCCACCGACCCCGTCCCGGCGAAGGTGCCCACGGTGGCCGCTCCGGGGGACGGAAGGTTGGAGGGGACGGGCGTGGGGGCCGGCGTGGCGCCGGCCACCGGCTCGATCGTGGCCGTCGCCGAGGCGGCGGGCGTGGGGGTGGGGGTGGCCAGCACGAGCGAGCCGCCCGAGGCGCTGGCGGCCGGGGTGGGCGTGCCCGTCGGGGCCGGAGACGGAGTCGGCGTCGCGGGGGAGGCGGTGGGGCGGGGGGGCGCCGTGGCCGAGGCCGACGCGGTGCGCGTGGCCTTCCTCGACCGGCTGGATGGTGCCTTGCCCAGGTCCTCCGGGGTGGTCGGGGCGACCGTGCAGGCAGCTAGGGTCAAGACGGCGGCCAGAGGGGGGTGGAGCCAGGACCGCGCGCGAGGGTTCATGCTTGCCTCTCCCAACCGTGCCTGCGGATGGCACGTCCGAGCGTCTCATACCCGCCGGGTGGTTCCCCGACGCATCGCAGCGAGGCAGCCCCGCCCCCGGAGGGGACGGGGCTGCCTGCCCTGGTGGCGCTACTCGGCTTCCGTGAGGCTGGCCAGGCGTTTCGCGCCAGCCACCCACTTCTGCACCGTGGCCAGCGAGGGCGTGGCGTCGACGAAGCGGGGCTTGAAGGTGTTGGCGACGGCCAGCCGTGCGTGGAGGTTGGCGGGGTCGCGACGGGCCAGCTCCTGCACCGACGCGACGCCCACGGCCGCCAGCAGGTTGCTCTGGCGGGGGCCGATGCCCGGCAGCTCCATCAGGGCCACCTTCTGGGCCCAGGCGAGCACGAGCTTGTAGGGCACGTTGGCCTTCGCGGCGAGGGCCTGCCGCTTGTACCGGGTCCGGGTGGCCTCGACCAGCTTCGCGGTGCTGGTGATGCCGGCCTCCCGGAGCTTTCTGCCGTAGACCGGGCCGATGCCGAGGAGGCGCTCGATCGTGTAGGCGCGCTCGGCCTCGAGGCCGGCCGAGGCCTGGACGGGGGCCGTGCTGATCGGCCCCGACACCCGGGCGCATCCTGCCTGGGCACTCAGGGCAGCCACGAGCAAGGCCACTGCGAAGAAGGGGGGAAGGTGGTGCATGGGGGGGGCTCCTGTGGGGCTTGGCCGCTGGCGCGCCAGCGGGTGCTTAATTGATTCTGAATTGAGAATTAACTTTGATTTAATTCTAGGTCCCGGGTGGCCGGAACTTGCGTCTCCGGCGAAGAAAAATCGGCCGCCTCTGCGCGGGGGATCGGGGGCCCGCTGGGGGCCCGGGCCTGGAACCGTCGTGGAACCGCCTTCGCCGACAACCTCGCCAGGAGGTCGTGACCGATGCCCGTCATCTCACCCGTGCCGCCCCCGCCCCGCCGCCCGGAGGCGGCGCCAGGCCCCGGGCCCCGTGCTGCCGCCGCTGCCCCGCCCCCATCGGTGCCCCGCTCGGCGCCGGCGCTGCCGGCGCGGCCGGACGCGGCCCTGCAGGCTGCGCTCGACGCGGCTGCCCGGCGCTGGGGGCTGTCATCGGCCGGCATCGTGCTGGTCGAGCCCACCACCAACCGGCTGGCCATGCGTCATGCCCAGGTGCCCTTTCCGGCCGCCAGCGTGATCAAGCTGCCGCTGCTGGCGGCCGTTCAGGAGGCGGTGGAGGCGGGGCGGCTGGATCCTGAGGCCCCTGTGGCGATCCGGGCGACGAACGTGACGGGCACCTGGTCACCGCCCGGCGACGGACGCCCGCTCCTGCGGGCTGGCATGCGGACCACCCTCGACACGCTGCAGGACCTGATGATCACCCGCAGCGACAACGTGGCCACCAACACCCTGATGGATGGGCTCGACCGCGCGGCCCTGGCCGCAGGCCTCAGCCGCTGGGGCGCGCCGCAGACGGTCCTCGCGCGCAAGCTCAGCGCCGGCAACGTCGTGCGTGATGAGGCTGGGCCTGGTGGACGCAACCGGACCACCGCGCTCGACATGGCGACCATGCTGGTCCGGCTGCAGGCCGGCACCCTCGTCTCCCCGGAGGCGAGCGCCCGGATGAAGGCACTCCTGGGCCGCCAGCTGGACCGGGACAAGATCCCGGCCGGGCTGCCCCGGGACGCGCGGGTCTTCCACAAGACGGGCGAGACCTCGGAGGTGACGCATGACGTCGCCGTCATCGAGGTGGCGGGCCGGAGCTACGTGCTCGCGGTGCTGACCCGCGAGCCACCCGGTGGGACCACCTGGGCCCGCATCGCCGGCCTCACGCGGGACCTGCACCGCGCGGTGTTGGCCTCGTCGGCGACGCCAGCGCACCCCCAGGGCCCGCCGCCGCCGCTGCCCGCCTTGCCCCCGGAGGGGCCCGGCCTGCTGGCCCTCAGGCTGTGGCGGCGCGTGGTCGCGGTGGCGAGCCGAGGGGGGGCGCGCGAGCTGGCCTGAGGCGGGACGGGCAGGGGCCGGTCCCCACCCCTTCAAGGCCCGCGGGTTGACGGTCTCGCCGGTCGGCGAGGCGCTCCTTGGCTTCAGGCGCTGAAGCCACCCGGGCTGACAGCCCGGGGCGTCAGGCCGCCGCCTCGGGGGCCTGAGCCCCACCTGGCTCCTCGGGCGCGGGCAGGCGCTTGCCGAGCAGGCGCCAGAAGGCGCGCTGCACGTCGTCGACGAACGTGAAGGCGGCGGGGATGACAACCAGCGTGAATCCCGTCGAGGTCACGAGGCCCCCGATCACGGCCACGGCCATGGGCGAGAGGCTCTCCGTGCCCGTGCCCAGCTCGAGGGCGATCGGCAGCATGCCGGCGATCATGGCGATGGTCGTCATCAGGATCGGGCGCAGCCGGTCTCGCCCGGCCCGCAACAGGGCCTCCCGCCTCGTTGCGCCCTGGTTGCGGGCCATCTGGGCGTACTCGACCAGCAAGATGGAGTTCTTGGTGACCAGCCCCATCAGCATCATCACGCCGATGAGCGCGTAGAGGCCGAGTTCCTTGCCGGAGACCAGCAGGCCCGCCATCGCCCCGCCGATGGACAGCGGCAGGGCCATCATGATGGTCAGCGGCTGCAGGAAGCCGCCAAAGAGCAGCACCAGCACGGCGTAGATGGCCAGGATGCCGGTACCCAGCGCAATCAGCGTCTCGGTGAAGATGTCCATCATGACCTTGGACTCGCCCACCGTGCCTTGCGTGATGCCGGCCGGCAGGGCCTTGATGGCGGGCAGCTCCTGCACCTTGGCCAGCGCTGCGCCCATGTTGCCGGCTGTCAGGTTGGCCGTGAAGGTGATCTGGCGGGCCCGATCGTAGCGGTCGATCTGCACCGGCCCGGTGCTGTAGGTGAGGTCAGCCACCGCGCGCAGCGGCACCAGCCCGGCCCGGCCCTGCACCAGCAGGTCACCGAGCGCGGCGAGGTCGGCGCGAGCCGCGGGGGCCAGCTGCACGCGGATGTTCAGCTGGCGCGAGTCGGCGTTGAACTTGGCGAGGTTGAACTCGACATCGCCCTGGGTCGCGAGGCGGGCGACCCTGCCGATGGCCGCCACGGAGACGCCCTGCTCGGCCGCCCTGGCCAGGTTGGGGCGGATCACCACCTCGGGGCGCAGCTCGGCGGCCGTGCTCGTCACGTCGCGCAGCTCCGGCAGCCCCCGCATCTCCTTGAGGACCTGCTCCCCCACGCGCTCCAGCAGCGGCCTGTCCGAGCCTCGCAGCAGCACGTTCACGGGCTTGGCGGAGCCCGTTGCGCCGAACTGGGCGAAGGCCACCCGCGCGCCCGGGAGGCGGGCAAGCTCCGGGCGCAGCTGTTCCTGGAACGCCTCGAGCGACAGGGCCCTCTCGCTTCGGGGCTTGAGCACGACGTTCACCGTGCCGCGCGTGACGGAGCTGGCAGCCTGCACCAGCGAGCCGCCTGCCGAGTTGGAGGCGGAGCCGACGGTGGCGAAGACGAGCTCGGTCTCTGGCCTCTCACGGAGCAGGCGGCTGGCAGCCAGCACCACCTGCTCCGTCTCCTCCAGCGTTGCGCCAGCGGGCAGGGAGACCTGCACCATGGCCTGGCCGATGTCGCCGAGGTCGATGAAGCCCTTGGGGATCACGGGCACCAGGGCCATCGAGGCGAAGAACACCCCCACGGCCCCCGCCAGGGTCTTCCAGCGGTGGGCCAGGGCCCACTCGAGCACGCGCATGTAGCCTGCCCGCCACGGCGCGCGATCCTCGGCATGGGCGAGCCGCTCGGGCAGCAGGTGGGCCGCCATCATCGGGGTCAGCGTCCGGGCCACCAGCAGCGAGAACAGCACGGCGACGGCGACGGTCACGCCAAAAGAGCGGAAGAACATCCCCGGGATGCCTCCCATGAAGCCCACGGGGATGAACACCGCCACAATGGTCATGGTGGTGGCGATGATCGCGAGCCCGATCTCGTCGGTGGCCTCCAGCGCCGCCTGCATGGGCGATTTTCCCATCGCGATGTGCCGGTAGATGTTCTCGAGGTCGACGATCGCATCGTCCACCAGGATGCCGACCACCAGCGTGAGCGCGAGCGTGGTCATCCCGTTGAGGGTGTAGCCGAGCCCCTTCATCACCCCGAAGGTGGCGATGACCGAGATCGGGATGGCGAGCGCCGAGATGAACAGCGCCTGGCCGTTGCGCAGGAAGATGAAGATGACGGCCACGGCCAGCGCCGAGCCGAGGTACAGCGCGTCCATCGTGGCCGTGTGGGCGGCCCGGGTGTAGTCTGCCATCGTGCGGATGAGCTCGACCTTCACGTCCGGCGGCAGCGTCGCCGCCAGCGCCTGGACCTGCGCCCGGGTGGCCTCCTCCGTCTGCACGAGGGGCGAGCCCTGGGAGCGCACGACGGAGAACGCCACGCAGGGCTGCCCGTTCAGGTACGCCTTCTGCCGGACCTCCGCGTGTCCGTCCACCACCCGCCCCAGCGCATCGAGGCGAACGGTCCCGCCCTGGGGCAGGGCGATGGGCATCCGGGCGAGGGCCTCCACGGACGTCGCTGAACCCAGCGTGCGGATCGATTGCTCGCGCCCCCCGGCGTCGGCGCGGCCGCCGGGCAGGTTGAGGTTCGCCTGGCGAAGCTGGCCGTTCACGCCCTCCACCGTGAGCCCGTGGGCCCGCAGCCGGGCGGGATCGAGGTCGACGCGCACCTCCCGCGTCAGGCCGCCCGAGCGTCGCACCTGGCCGACGCCGGGCACCGCCAGCAGGGCGCGCGTGATGTCCTCGTCGATGAGGCGGGAGAGCTCCGCCACCGAGCGCTGGCTGGAGGACACGGAGAAGGTGGCGAAGGGCTCGCCGCTGAAGTTGGGGTGCGTGATGGAGGGCTCGACGATGTCCCCGGGCAGGGTCTGCCGGATCTTCGAGACGGCGTCACGCACGTCGTTGAGGGCCGTCTCGGAGCGGGTGCCGATCTTGAACTCGCACACCGTCGTGGAGACCCCTTCGGACACCGTCGAGGTGACGTGGTCGAGCCCGGTGATGCCCACGAGCGCATCCTCGACCTTGCGCGTGACCTCGGTCTCGATCTCGGCGGGGGAGGCCCCGGCCTGGGAGACCGCCACCACGATGAGGGGAAAGTCGAGGTCCGGGTTGTCGTTGATGCCCAGCCGGTGGTAGCTGAAGAGCCCCACGACCGTCAGCATCACGAAGAGCAGGATGATGGGGATGGGGCGCTTGATGGCCCAGGCGGAGATGTTCACGGCGCCGCTCCTCAGGTGCCTGGGGACGCCTTCCCTGTTCCAGCCTTGTCGGGTGGTGCGCTCTTCGGGGCCGCGACGTCGACCTTGTCACCGTCCTTCAGGAAGCCAACGCCAGCCGTGATGACCTGCTCGCCTGCCTTGAGACCCTCGGCGATCGCCACCCAGCCTCCTGCGCGGGCCCCCGGGACCACGGCACGGCTGCGCGCAAACTGGCCGTCCAGCACGAACACCTCGCTGCCGGCCTCCTTGGCGATGATGGCCGCTGCCGGCACGGCCAGGGCCGACACCGTGCCGAGGGCCAGTTGCGCGCGCACGAACATCCCCACGCGCAGGCCCGAGGCCTCCGGGATGTCGATGCGGATGGTGGCCTGGCGGCTGGTGACGTCCACGGCTGGGCTGACCTCCCGGATCACGCCGCTGGCCTGAAGGTCCGGCCGGGCGTCGGAGGTGACCCGGGCCTGCAGGCCCGGCTTGACGTTGCCGAGGTCTGCCTCCGGCACCAGGGCCTCCACCTGCAGGCGCCCCTGCCGCACCATCTGGAACATCGGCTTGCCGATGGTCGAGGCGTCCCCCAGGTGCACGTCTTTCTTGATGATTTTTCCCGCATCGGGCGCCTTGACGCGCGTCTGGGCGTGCAATGCCTCCATCTGCGCCAGCGTGGCGCGGGCCTCGGCCGCCTGGGCCTCGGCAATGGCCAGGTCTTCGGGACGGGAGCCCTCCCGTGCCAGCGAGAGGCGCTCGCGCGCCTGGTTGGCCGCAGCGCGGGCCTGCTCGGCGGCCGCCTGCCGGCCGATCAGCTCCATGGGCGTGACGGCGCCCTCGGAGGCCAGGGCCTGGGTGCGCCGGTAGGCATCCTGGGCCTGCCGCGCCGCGGCCTCGGCCTGCACCAGCGCGGCCTCCGTGCTGCGGAGGTCCTGCACCCGCAGCGGGTGGCGCACCTTTTCCAGCTGAGCCGCTGCGATGCGGGCCCGCGCGCGGGCCGCGTCGCGCTGGGCGCGCAGCGTGGCATCATCGAGCACGGCGAGCACCTGGCCCTGGGCCACGACCTGCCCCTCCTCGGCCAGCACGGCCGTGACGCGCAGGCCGTTCGCCGCGGGGATGACGGGCATCGGCTCCCAGGCCGCCACCGAGCCTGTCACTTCCAGGGTCCGTGGTAGCTTCCGCGTCTCGACGGGGCGGGCCTCCACGGTCAGGACGGCGGGGGCCTCCACCGGCTTCTCAGCCTCCTTGCCCTTGCAGGCTAGCGGGGCTGCGGCGATGGTGAGCAGCAGCGGGGCAACGATGAGGCGGCGACGCATGGGGAGCTGGGACCTCCGAGGCACGGCTGGCCATCCGGCCCGGCCGGCCAAACCATTCTGCCTCGAAATATTTTGAGGCGTCAAATAAATGGCCCCGCCACCCCTTCAGCGCGCCGAGACCGGGACCACGAGGTCCTCGACCTGGTCGAGCCCTGGCCCCGCCGGCCACGGGGCGAAGCGCCAGGCACCCACGGCCTCCAGGGCCGCGAGGTCGACGTCCCGGCGGCCACTCGAGCGCACGACGTGCGTCCGCGCCACGTGGCCCGACGGGCTCACCCACACCCGCACCCCGACATCCCGAGAGACGTAATCCTGGAGGGCCTCCAGGGGCACGGTGGCCTCCACCCGTCGCAGCAGAGGGCGGGCGGCGAGGCCGTGCTTCAGCCAGTCCACGGTGGGCGGCAGCCCCTCCCAGCGGGGGCGACCCTCGCCGAAGCGGGCCTGGTCCTTGGGCACCCACTGCACCACCCGCTCTGCCCGAAGGTGGACCTCGCCCGAGGCGTCGATGCGACGGATCACGCCCTCCCACGTCAGCTGGTCTCCAGGGGCCATCCCGTAGCCTTCCGTGAGGTAGGCAGTCCACGTTGGGCCCGGCAACTCCGGTCGAGCCGAGACGTGCACGGCCACGAGCCCCGACGCGGCAGCATCGGGGCTCGTGGCGACGATCCAGCCGCTGCGTCGCAGGCGCTGGCCGGACAGGGCTCGGTTCAGGCGGGCGAGTTCTGCCAGGAAGGGGCCGTCCGCAAGCCGGCTGGAGGCCCGGAGCACCTGGGCCCGGATGTGCTCCTCGCGCGCCGGGGCGACGGCCCCCGCCGGGCAGGCGGGGGCCAGCAGCAGCGCACAGGCGAGCATCAGCGGGCGGAGCACCCGCCCATCATACCCCCAGCGGCCCCGAGCCGCCGTGTCCAGCGCCCACGGGCGTCCTGGCGGTGCTGGGGCGGTTGCTGGCCTGCAGCCCGCGCAGCCCGTCCCAGTCGAGCTCCACGCGGCCGCCGGTGGGGGCATGGGACTGCTCCCAGCTGCCGAAGAACTCCAGGCAGGCATGGTCGATGTGCCGCAGGTCTGCGCCGTCGATGACAACGTCGACGCCGGGGGGCACGCGCGCGAGGGCCCGCTGCAGGTCCGGGATGGCCAGGAACGTGGCCGCCCCGCGCAGCTTCAGCCGCACGCAGCTGGCCTCCGACAACTGCTCGACGGCGATGTCCAGGTGGGACAGCACCCACAGCTGGCGCACGAGGGCCGCCACGATGCCGATGATGATGCCCTCCAGCAGGTTGGTCGCCACGATGGCGCTGGCCGTCAGCAGGTAGATGGCGGCCTCGCTGCGCCCGGCCTTGGCGAGCTGCCGGAGCGTCCCCGGCGAGAGGAGCTTGAAGCCCGTGTACACCAGCAGGGCCGCGAGGGCTGTGAGGGGCACCCGCTCGAGCAACCAGGGCAGCAGCGCGACCGTGGCCAGGATCCAGGCGCCATGGAAGATGGTGGAGGCCCGGGTCACCGCGCCCGCCTGCACGTTGGCCGCCGAGCGCACGATCACGCCCGTCATCGGCAGGGCGCCCACAAGCCCGCACAGGGCATTGCCCGCGCCCTGGGCCATCAACTCGCGGTCCGGGTCGTGCCGCGGCCCGGTGTGCATCTTGTCGACGGCCGCCGCCGTCAGGAGGCTCTCGGCGCTGGCGATGACGGCCACCGCCAGGACCGCCCCGAGGATGGGCCCCTCGGCCAGGCGGGAGAGGTCTGCCAGGCCCACGAACCTGAGCGACCCGATCAGGCTCTCCGGCAGGTCGACGTACTTGATGGGAAGCTCCAGCCAGGCGGCAGCGGCCGTCGCAGAGGCCACGCCCACCAGTGCTGCCGGGATGGACCGCAGGGGGGCTGGCGCGAGGCTCCAGGCCAGCATCACGGCGATGGTGGCGAGGCCCACGGCAGCGGCGATGTGGTGGGTCGTGCCGTCGAGCGGGGCCACCCCCTTCCACACGGCCTCGGGCACCGCCAGGAGGTTGGCAAGCCCGCCGCCGCGCGGCGCGTCGTCCACCATCACGTGGACCTGGGCCGCGATGATCAAGGCGCCGATGCCGGCCAGCATGCCGTGCACGACGGCGGGGGAGATGGCGGAGAACCACCGTCCGACCCGCAGGGCGCCGGCGCCCACCTGCACGAGGCCGGCAGCGAGCACGATGGCGCCGAGCATCCCGAGGCCGTGGCGCTGCACGAGCTCGAAGATCAGCACCGTGAGCCCGGCTGCCGGGCCGCTGACCTGCAGGGGGCTGCCTGCGATCAGCCCGACCGCGATGCCACCGATGATGCCCGTCACGAGGCCGGCGGCGGGCGGCACGCCCGAGGCGATGGCGACGCCCATGCACAGCGGCAGGGCCACAAGGAATACCACCAGCGACGCCATCAGGTCGCGCGGCAGGGTCTCCCGCATGGGCGCGGGAGGCGATTGGGGGTGAGGCATCGACGGACCCCCTAGATCTGGCGGCCCGCGAGGCGGGGCTCGGCGGCGGCTGGCGTCCTGGTCGACTCGGTGATGGGGTGGAAGGCCCGGTCAGACGGATCGTACGCAAAGATCTGGCCGGACTCGATCTCATACACCCAGCCGTGCAGGTGCAGGTCGCCCCGGGCCAGCCGGGCCGCCACCGACGGCAGGGTCCGCAGGTTCTCGAGCTGGACCAGCACGTTCTCCTTGATGCAGGCCGTGAGGCGCGCCTCGGGATCGGTGACGTCGGCGTAGTTCTCCGTCACGATCCGGCGGGTGGCGGCGGCGTGGCCGAGCCACTCGTGGACGGCGGGCAGGCCCTCGGTGGAGCGAGGGTCGAGCAGCCCCTTCATCGCGCCACACTGGGAATGGCCGCACACGATGATGTCCTTCACGCCAAGCACGGCCACGGCGTACTCGACGGTGGCGCCCTCGCCGCCGCGGGCCGCGCCGTGCGGCGGCACGATGTTGCCGGCGTTGCGCAGGATGAAAAGCTCCCCGGGCTCGGTCTGGGTCATCAGGTTGGGCACGATGCGGGAGTCCGCACAGGTGATGAAGAGCGTCTCGGGCGCCTGGTGGCGGGCGAGCTGGGCGAAGAGCTCCCGCTGGTCACGAAAGTAGTCGGTCTGGAAGGCGTGGATGCCACGGATGAGCTTTTCCATAAATCGGGTCCTCCTCGGGCGCACCGCAGAGCGGGCGCCGCGTTGGCTGGGGCTGGCGAGGCGGGGCGCAGCGCGTCAGGCGCGCGCGGCCTTCGGAGGAGCCCGGGCGCTGGGCGAGCGCCAGGCCAGCTGGACCGAGCTGGGAGTCAGGGGCGTGTGGGGCTGGTCGACGTGGGGCACCCGACGCGGGCGCAGCGGGTCCGCCGTGCGCTTTCGGGCCACGGCGCGCAGGGCCAGCGTGTCACGCTGGGCCGGCATCGCCTCTTCCTCGGCCAGCAGCGTGACGGCTGCCGGGTGAGGCTGCTGGCCGGGGGCCGGCACCAGGTTGGTGGCACCCACCAGCACGAAGGCGACCAGCGGGAGCAACAGGACGCGCAGCAGGCGCCAGCGCTCAGCCATCGAGGGCCTCCCCGCGCCAGGTGGCGCGGGCGGCGTCCACGAGCTGGCGCCGCTCCTCGATGCTGGCGATGGGCTCCGCCAGGAAGCTGAGCCCCTCGAGCAGCCACGCCGCGATCTCGGGCCGCTGCAGCCGGTAGAACACCCGGCGGCCGTCCCGGCGCTCGCTCACCAGCCGGTGGGCGCGCAGCAGCGCGAGGTGTTGCGAGACGCCTGGCTGGGGAAGCCCCAAGGTGTCGGCCAGGGCCCGCACGTCCAGCTCACCGAGCCCGAGTTCCTCCACGATCTGCAGCCGCGCCGGGTGGGCGAGGACGTTCAGCAGCGCGCCGAGTTCCTTGGCTGCCAGGTGCTTTGCAGGCATCAGGCCCCCTCATTTTAATTTGAATGTTCAAACATTCAAACTCTTGAATATTTATACCCTAGCAGGACGGGGGGGGGGCTGACAACCCCCCCCGCAGGCACGGGCCAGGCGCTCGGGCCTGACCCTGATCAGGACCGTGAGCCTGGGCGCTTCAGAGGGTAAAATCAAGCAAAGACCACCTTTTTCGATCATAACGTGGAGGCTTCCCCATGCGCCCGCACGCGCTCACGATCGCCCTGACCCTGCCCGTGTTGGTTGCGAGCCTGGCCGCGCCAGCGGCGGCCTACTACCCCGATGAGCACGTCTGGGATCGCGAGTACCAGTCGGGTGCGGAGTGGGGCTACCCCCAGGCGCGGCGTCCTGTGCCCTGGCTGCCCTCAGCCGGCAGGGGCTGGGGCTGGCAGGGCTGGCAGCAGAGCTACGGGCCGCAGGTCCAGCCCGCGACCTGGCAGGCTGCCTCCGCGTCGGGTTGGCTGCCAATGGCGCAGGACTGGGCGTACCGGACCCAGGGGGACGCCCCCTGGAACCAGGCGGCCTGGAACGTCGCCTGGTGGAGCCCTGAGGCCCCGCTCATGACGAACCCCCACTACCAGCGGGCGGTGCGCAGCAGCGCCACGAACCCGTACTCGAACCAGATGCTCAACCGGGACCTCGCCCAGGCCGCCGCGCTGGGCGACCTGGAGCGGGCGCGGGCGCTCATCTCGCACGGCGCGGACCTCAACGCCCGGGATCAGGAAGGCTACACGCCGCTCACCTGGGCGGCCCAGCATGGCCGGCGGGCCGTCGTCGAGTACCTCCTCGCCCGCTTCGCCCAGCCGAACGTCGTGGACCGCTGGGGCTACACCCCGCTGATGTGGGCCCTGCAGCAGGGCCACACCGACGTGGCCGCCGTCCTGCTCCAGCAGGGCGCCAACCCGCGGGTGGCGAACGCCTTCGGCGTGACCCCGCTCGTGCTGGCGACCTACGCGGCGAACGGCGCCTCCCGCCCGCTGGTGGAGGAGGCCCTTGCGGGCCGGGCCATCCGGGCGACGGACTGGTTCCGCAGGGCGGCGGGGCAGCCGGGAGCTGCGCCACAGCCCCCCGGCCTGCTGCCTGGCCCCGGGGCGGCGGCCCCCCAAGCGGGCGGGGCGTGGAGCCTGCCGGGGGCCGCCCAGGCGGCACGGGGGGCCGGCGCGCCCGGCGCGGCCTTCAGCGCCCCGACCTGGGTCCCCAGCGGGCAGGGGGCGGCGCCGGCTGCTGTCACGATGACGGCCCCCGGGACCGGCGCGCCCTGGCAAGGGCAGGTCCCGCCTGGTGGCGCCTGGAGCGCCCCGCCGGGCCAGCCGGCCCCGGCCCCGGTGGCCCCGGCCCCAGGGGGCACCCTCAGCCAACCATCGGTGGCGGGCGCGCTCGAGCCAGAGCCCCTCTCGCTGATGTCCCGGGATATCGCCGGGCGGACTGCAGGGGTGCTCGCGCCGCTCCAGGGGCGCAGCCGGTTCGATGGCGCCGCTGCGATTTCCGCCGACCCGGCCCTCGGCTGGCGCCGACTCTCCGACATCGCGGGGCACTTTGGCACGGCCTACCACCAGTTCGTGCTCGAGACCAGCCAGCTGCCGCCGGCCGAGGCAGCGGCTGACCCTGACGTCTCGGTGGGCCGGTCGCTGGCCGCCACGCTGTCCCGCACGCTGCAGTCCCGCGACCTGGGCCGCGCACGGCGGGATTACGAGGGGATGCGGGGCTCGGTCCCCCCGAGCAGCCGCTTCAAACCCCACCTGGCGGCCCTGGATGAGACCCTTCGCGCCATGGGCCACTGAGCTCGGGCGTGGCCATGAGCCGCCAGCGCTCCAAGGCGGCAGAGTGTGGCGCGATTTTTGTGGCCTTTGCGGGCGGTGCCTTCCTCTCGCGCGCGCTGGTGGTGGAGGCCCGGTATATCCCGTCAGGCTCGATGCGACCCGCTCTGCAGGTGGGCGATCGCCTGCTGGTGGACAAGCTCACGCCCCGCTGGCGCCTGCCGCACCGGGGGGACGTGGTGGTGTGTCGGGCCCCGGTCACCCTGCCTGGGCTGGGGCCGGCGCTGGTGAAGCGCGTGGTGGGGCTGCCGGGGGAGCGCCTGCGGATCAGCAACCGGCGGGTCTGGGTCAACGGTGCGCCACTCACCGAGCCCTGGAGCGTCGCCCCGATCAGTTACGGGGAACCCGATTGGGCTGCCCTGGGCATGCCAGGCGGCGTCGTGCCTCCCGACACCTTGTTTGTGCTGGGTGACAACCGCAACGACAGCACGGACAGCCACGTCTTCGGGCCCGTGCCCGCCCCCTTCGTGATTGGCCGCGCCGTGCTGCGCGTCTGGCCGTTGGGGCGGTTCGGGCGCGTGAGCTGAGGGCCCTGGTCGGCCTCCGCGCGGCAGCCCGGGACGGCGTCCTCCGGCCTCGTTCCCGGCCTGGATAACGGGCCCGGGCGCTGCTATGATGGGGCGGTCGAGCGTCTGCCGGGGGCGGGCGAGGCGGAGGAGCCAGCGTTGGGTCAAGCCAGGGGTCGGCTGGTCGTCATCGGGGGCGAGGAGCGCAGGGCCACGCCAGAGCCCGCCGTGCTCACGCGTCTGGCGTTCTATGCGGGGGGGGCCAACGGCCGCATCACGGTGCTCTCCCCCGAGCTGCCTCCGGGGGTGCGTGGCGCCCTGACGTGGCGGCGGCTCCTTCGGGCGGTGGGCGTGGCTGACGTGCAGGCCGTGACCCTCAAGGGACGGGAGGCGGCCTCGTCACCCGAACTCCTCGCGCGCCTGGCCTGCTCCTCCGGGCTGGTGCTGGTGGGCCATGACCCTGAACAGCTGGTGGCGCTGCTGTCGGGCACGCCCGTGGCCGAAGCGGTTCGGGCGGCCTTTGGGCGCGGCGCCTGCGTGGCGGGCGTGGGAGCCGGAGCTGCCGCGCTCGCCTCGCATGTCGTCGGGCCCGGCACCTGGATGCCGCCGGCCGAGGAGCAGGCCGACGAGGCTGGCTCCACGCTTGACGTGCACCCTCGTGCCGGGCTGGTGGGCCTGTCTCCCGGCCTGGGGCTCTTCAACCGCCTGGTGGTGGACCACCACTTCTGTGAGAAGCAGCGCCTCGGGCGTCTGGCCACGATGGCCGCCACGGCGCCCGAGGCGCTGGGCGTCGGGGTGGATGCAGGCACCGCGCTGGTGATCGCCCCGGGGCGTGGTGTCGAGGTGGTGGGCCGGGGCGCGGTGACGATCTTCGACGGCAGCGGGCTGTCGCACTCCAGCCTGCCCACTGCCGGGCCCGGCCAGACGCTGGCCCTCTGTCACGTGGGGCTCAGCTTGCTGCCGGCGGGCTTCTCCTTCCGCTGGAAGCGCGGCGGTGAGGGGGCCATGGCCGATGGCACCGCCGTGCCGCCGCGGCTCGAGGGGTTGATGGCGGCGCTTGCCAGCGCCAGCTAGCCTCCCACGCCAGGCAGGAGCCAGCGGTGCTGGCTCGTTCCGACCCCCAGCGACGTCGTCACGCCTCGGTCCCGTCCCCTCAGGCCTGTTTCCTTGTCGTCTCTGGCCCTGAACGCCAGCCCCCGCGAGCTCATCGGCGCTTCAGGCGCCACCGACGGTCTCGGCGGTCGGGTCGGCGAGCAGCTCGACGATCCCGTCCTGCAGCGCGCGTAGCTTGCCTGGCGACCCGATGAAGCCGTTGGCGAGGATGGCGAGCACGAGCGTCTGGCCGTCACGGGTGTCCAGGTAGCCCGCCAGGCTCGACACGCCACTCATCGTCCCGGTTTTGGCCCGGAGCCGGCCCCTCAGGGCCGCCCCCGTGAGGCGGCCCTTCAACGTGCCGCTCACGCCTGAGACGGGCAGCCCGACCAGCAACGCGGGGTAGGCTGCGCCCTGCGTGGGCAGGTGGTGAAGCAGCCGGGTCAGCTGGCCGGGGCTGACGGCGTTGTAGCGCGACAGCCCGGAGCCATCCGCGAGCCTGTAGCTGTCGGGCTTCCAGCCTGCCCGCTCGAGGAACCCACGCAGCTCGGTGACGCCCTTCTCCCAGGTCCCAGGGCCGCCCTGACCCCGGCACCCGACGTGCAGCAGGAGGGTCTCGGCGATGAGGTTGTCGCTCTCCCGGAGCATCTCGCCGATGACGTCCGAGAGGGGTGGGCTCGCGTGGCTTGCCACCGTCCGGGCGCCCGCAGGGGCCGGGCCGAGCCGGGCCTGTCCCCGCCAGCGCACGCCCTGCCGGACGAGGGCTTCCTTGAAGGCGATCAGGGTGAAGCGGGCCGGGTCCGCCATCGCGAGCGTGCTCACCTGGCGCTCCGTGCCCAGGGGCAAGGCCCCCGTGATGCTCAGCGTCTCGCTCCACGGGGTGCCCGTGGCGAGGAACCCGA
Organism: Candidatus Sericytochromatia bacterium; assembly: GCA_035284865.1. Taxonomy (GTDB): domain Bacteria; phylum Cyanobacteriota; class Sericytochromatia; order S15B-MN24; family JAQBPE01; genus JAYKHL01. The sequence continues at coordinate 24,546 of JAYKHL010000034.1, forward strand.
TCCCCAGCGTGCCCTGCTCCCCTGCGGCCAGGGTGGAGGCCCGGTTGCGCACCTGGATGTAGCGGCTCGACGGCGAGAGCCCCACCTCGAGGGGCGCGCCGGGCCGGCTGCCCGGCATCAGGCTGACCGTCAGGGCGTTGCGGTTCAGCGTGAGGCCCGACACCGTGGCGGCATAGGCCTGCCCCACGTCGTCGGTGGCCCATCCGGCCGGGCCCCGGGCCTCCGGGGCGAACACGGTGGCGTCTCCCACGAGGTCCCCCACCACCTCCCGGATGCCTGCTGCTGCCACCTGGGTCGCGAGGGTCCCGAGGTCGGCTTGCGTCAGCATCGGGTCTCCGTCCCCCTTCAGCGCGAGGTCCCCGTGCAACACGCCGTTTTCCAGCAGGCCTGCGGTGACCACACGGGTCCGAAAGCGGCTGGCGACGCCGAGGCGAGCCAGGGCCACGCCTGCTGTCGCCAGCTTCTGCACGGAGGCAGGCGTGAACAGCTTGTTGGCCTCTCGCTCGTAGAGCACCTGGCCGGTCGTGTACCTCAGCACGCTGATGCCCACGTGGGCCTCAGGCGGTGCGAGGCGCTGCACCAGGGCGTCGAGGCGCTCGGCGAGGTCGCGGCTGCTCGCGGCCGCCCCGAGGCGCGTGGCCTGCGCCTGGGCGGGGCCCAGCGGCGGCAGGGCCAAGGCGAGGGTGAGGGCGGCCGTCAGGCCGAGGCGACGCAGCATGCCGGGGATCTTAGCATGTGGTGCGGGGGCGAGCGATAGCGACGCGCGCCGCCCGAACCCTGGCTCGAGCCGCGTAGGGCGAGGGCGGTGGGGGTACGCAGCCCCCATGCGTCCCGTGTGGTCCGTGAACCTGAACCCCGCCCGGCTGTGCCCTGAACGCGACCCCGCTCGCCTGGCTGCCCGCCAGGCGCAGGCCTTCGCCCTGCTCGAGGACCTCGGGGTCGATGGGGTGCGCGTGGACCTCGACTGGGGCTGGCTCGAGCCGGCTCCGGGGCGTTCAGACCTCCAGGCCTGGCGCTGGTACGAGGCCTTCCTGGCCGAGGCAGCCCGGCGAGGCCTGGCCGTTTATGGGTTGCTGTACCAGCCACCACCGTGGGCGTGCAGCCTCTGGCGGGAGGCACCGGGCGCCTTTCTGGCCGCCTGGGAGGCCTGGGTGCGTCGCGTGGGGGCGGCGTGGCCCGACGGCCTCGCGGTGGTGCAGGCCTGGAACGAGCCCAACAACTATGTGGCGGCCCTCAAGGGGGATGCGACGCTGTTCCACGTCCGTCGCGTCGGTGACTGGGAGGTGCCGGTGGGGGTTCCTTGGGAGGCCCTTGCGGCCCTCTTCCACGCTGCCAGGGCGGCGTTTCCCCGTACCGTCCCCATCGCCGTCAACCCCCTGGCCAACCTGCTGCCGCCCTGGCCCTCCGCCGGCTGCTGGCTCGACTGGCTGCCCTTCACCGAGCGCCTGCTGCGTGAGGCCGGCGACGCCATCGACATCGTGGCCCTGGACCACTACCCGGACACCTGGCACCCGGGCACGGGGCCGCTGGAGTGGTCGTGCCTCGAGGAGGCGGCCGAGAGGCTTGCCACGCCCGGGAGCCCCTGGCGGGGGAAGGCCCTCGCGGTCGGGGAGCTCGGCTACGCCAGCGCCCCAGCGGGGCTGCGCCTGGGCCCCTGGCGCTGGTTCCCGGCCACGCCGCGCGGCGAGGACACGATGGCGGCCTGGTATGCCGCGGCCTTGCCCCATGTGGCGGGGCTGCTGGCTGGCCGGCCGGCGCCGTGCACGGCCCCCTGGATCAACGTCTATGAGCTGTTCGATGCCCCCCGGCCCTTCGGGGGCACGGGCCTGCTGGCGATCGAGGATCACTTCGGCCTCGTGCGGCGCGATGGGACGGTGAAGCCTGCCTACGCGGTGCTCCGTGCCCTGGTCCGCGGCGAACCGGTGGCGGCGCCCCCGCTCGTGCGGGTACCCGCCCCACGCTACTGGCGCTGGGGAGGCTGGTTGCGGGGCCTCCTGGCGCCAGAACGGCCGCGCAGCCGCGAGACCTGGGTGCTGGCCGGGTCAGCCGGCGCGCCCTTGCTCGGCCCCGATAGCCTTATGCCAAAATTCAGCCAGTCTTAACCACTTTTAAGCGCTCCTTGGGGCACCTTCCGTCGGCCATCGCCCGACAACCTCCGTGAGGCCGTTCACCCTCGGAGGTTGGTCATGGGCATTCATCGGGTCAGTTCCATCCAACAGGGCCGGGCGTCGGTCGTTGCCACCGTGCCGGCTGCCTCTCTGCCGCAGCCGGCCGCCCTGCCCTGGGGCCAGGATGGCCTGCACCTTGGTCGTGTGACCGCCGTCGCCACCCCACCCTTCGCGCCGCCTCAGGTTCAGGCCCCCTGGGGGCAGCCGTCGGCCTTCCCGGGTGTGCCGCCTCAGGCTCAGGCCCCCTGGGGGCAGCCGTCGGCCTTCCCGGGTGTGCCGCCTCAGGTTCAGGCCCCCTGGGGGCGGCCGTCGGCCTTCCCGGGTGTGCCACCCCAGGTTCAGGCCTCCTGGGGGCAGCCGTCACCGGTGGCCCCGGGCCCCACGCCAGCCCAGCTGGCGGAGCTTCAGGCGCTGATGGCGGAGGTCCAGCGCCTGCAGCGCCAGCTCGACGCTGTCCTGGCCCCCGGGAGGCAGCCTCTCCCCACCTGGGGGGCCGTCCCGGGCGGGCCGGTGGTGCCTGTCCCCGCCCGCCCGATGGCCTTCCCGCCGCCCGTGCCGGCGACTCCACCGCCGCCGCCTGCGGTGGCCCCGCCCCTGCCGGCGCCGCCGCCGATCCTCACGCCCCCGCCGTCGCCTCCGCCGGTCTTGACGCCCCCGCCGGCGGCGCCGCCCACACCTGGGGTCCCGCTCCAGCCCACCGCCGCCCCCGCGTTGCTGCAGTTCTCGGGGCTGCCGGCAGGCACCCGCCTCCGGCTGGCTCCGGGCACGTCGGTGAGGGGCTTCGACGTCTCAGGCACGGCCGCGGTCCGCGAGTCGAGCCCGCAGGTGCTCGACCTGATCGCCAAGGGCTCGGCGCTGTTCGGCTTCGTGCGGCGGACCTACGCCTTGCGGGCTGAGGCGCAGGCGGACGGCACGATGAAGATCGACCTCACCGAGGTGGGCAAGCGTGGCAAGCCCAAGCAGTCCGTCTTCTCGGGCAACCTCCAGGTGCTGGAGGCCGGGCCGGGCAGCCTCACGTTGCGCGACCCGGAGGGCAAGCCTGGGGCCATCACCCAGGGGCCGGACGGCAGCCTGACGATCCAGCACCCCGAGGGCACCATCAGGCTGTTCATTGCAGGTCGCGCCCCCCTGGTGACGGGGGTCGATGACGTGGACAACGAGCGGCCGCTGGCCTGACCCGCCCGACCCTCGGCCCGCGGCAGGGGCGATGAGGTGGGCCAGGGACAGCGGTCTGGATAATGTAGATTATCTGAAAAACCCTCTTGGCGGGGTGTTGGCGCGTAGAGGCACTTTCAGGCGCCTGGAGGCCTGTTTGGTCCAGATAACAAGGCGACAGGGCCTTCTGGCGTGGTTCTTTTTATAGATAACGTGGAAGGCTCAGCAGGCCCCTTCGTCCGGCTTCCCGGATGCTTTCCCTATCGCGGGCGGCTTGGCCTCGGCAAGGGGTGGATGCCCACTGCGACGGATGAGGGCGTCGGCTCGTGGGTCGGAAAGTGCTCGCTGATGGCCTCGAGCCGCCAGCCCTGGCCGTCTTCGTGGTGCCAGAGGTGGTAAGAAGCCGTCGTGGGGTGGCGCTCGGAGCGGATGCAGGCGCCATCTGCCTGGAAGAAGTCCTGGGAGATGTGGGCCTCCAGCCGCGCCACGACCCGGTCAACGCCCGGGCCACCCTCCGTCACATGGACGAAGGCGGGGGGGCGGGCCAGCGTGACCGCAACCTCCCGGCGCACGGCCGTCGGCGGCCACAGCGCAGCCTGACGGCTCAGCATCTCGGGGCGCACCCAGGCCTGCTGACGCTCCAGGGCCTCTTGGGTCGGCGCGCTCCAGAACGCCGTGGCCGTCCGAGCGACCAGATCGCGCAGCTCTTCTGCATCCCACACCCCGGGCTGCTGGCTCGCCAGCAGGCTCAGGATGCGCTCTGTTTGCACGTTTCGTGATGACTCTAGCTCGCGGCGTCGCAGGGCCACCCGCCGCCGCAGCCACGTGGCGCCCATGTAGGCCCCCACGACACCCAGGAAGACCGAAGCCAGCCCCGCGAGCATGGGCTGGGTCAGCGCGAGGCGGGGGGCTCGAGCGTGGACCGGCTCACGTCCAGCACGGGCAGCACCTGCTGGAGCAGCGCCTGCCGCTCGCCGTACGGCAGGAAGGCGCTCTTGAAGCCGTTCAGCACGATCCACTTCAGCGTCCGCTCGTCGAGCCCCAGCGCCGTGTGGCAGCGCCACAGCTCGTCGGTGGAGGTGGTGCGTGAGAAGAGCCGGTTGTCGGTGTTGACCGTGACGCGAACCTGGTTGTCGATGTAGTTTCTGATCGGATGCTGGGCCAGGCTCTGCACCACGCGTGTCTGCACGTTGCTCGTTGGGCAGATTTCCAGCGGGATGCGGTGGTCGATGACGTACTGGAGGAGATCCTCATCTTCACGGAGCGTGACACCATGGCCGATGCGATGTGCCCCGCAGTCGTGAATCGCCTGGTGGATGCTCGCGGGGCCCCAGGCCTCGCCGGCATGGACCGTGATGTTGAGGTTTTTGTCCCTTGCGTGCGCAAACGCATGGACGTGCAGCTTGGCCGGGTTGCCCGCCTCGCCGCCCGCCAGATCAAAGGCCACGACGCCCCGGTTCTTGTACGCCACGGCCAGCTCGGCGAGGCGGAAGGACTCCGACTCGAACCGATCGCGCAGGCCGCAGATGATGACCCGGGCCTTCGTGCCCGTGTCCCGCTCTGCGTCCCGCAGCCCGGCGAGCACCGCGTCGTTCACCTCGGTCAAGCTGAGGCCCCCCCGGCGGTGCTCGATGGGTGAGTACCGCACCTCGAGGTAGGTGACGTTCTCCCGTGCCGCGTCCTCGACGAGCTCGTAGGCGATGCGATGCAGGCTCTCGGCGTCCTGCATCACCATGATCGTGTACTTGAACCAGATCAGGAAGTCTGCGAGCGAGCTGGACGCGTCGATGGCCTCGAGCAGGCCCTGCAACGCGGCAGGATCCTCGCTGGGCAGCTCCCCCAACTTGCCCTGCTTGCGTGCGAGGTCCAGCAGGGTGGACAGCCGCAGCGAGCCGTCGAGGTGACAGTGCAGGTCGGCCTTCGGCCAGGCCAGGATGGTGTCCCGGGTGAGGGTCATGGCATGTCCCTTTCGAGCTTCGGGGGCGGGGCCGGTGGGTCATTCTAGCACGGGCGACCGGGCGCCCCTTCGTTTGGTCGTCAATCGTGCATATTATAGATAATATTTATTATCAATAATGATCGACCGGTGCGCGAGGGGGGTATGATGAGCCGACCAGGCAGCCGCTCCGACCGAGGATCCTGCGCGCACCCATGAGTGAGGACACCGTCACCGACGGCACCCCGACAGGGGCGTCGCCCCACCCGCGCCTCGGGCTGCGGCGGCGTCCGAAGCACCGCGGCGTGGGCCTCAAGGTGGTCCGCGGGCGGGTCGTGCGCGGCGGCCGGCCAGAGGCCTCGGCCGGGCGACGCGCCGTGCTGGCGTTGCTCGGGGCTGCCTTGCCGCTGCCCCTGCTCGTGGTGGGAGGTCTCGTGCTGGACGGCACCCTCGGGGCGCCGGCCCGGGGTGGTGCGCCCCACGCGGCGGCTTCCGGTCATGGCGCGGTGGCCCACGGCCACGGCCCGGCGGCTTCCGGTCATGGCGCGGTGGCCCACGGCCACGGCCCGGCGGCTTCCGGTCATGGCGCGGTGGCCCACGGCCACGG
>JAYKHL010000035.1:0-6910 GCA_035284865.1 Candidatus Sericytochromatia bacterium
CGTCCGCGCGTAGTTCGGTGCTTCCTTCGTGATCATCACGTCGTGCGGGTGGCTCTCGCGCACGCTGGCCCCCGTCACCCGGATGAAGCGGGCGCCCGCGTGCAGGGCCGCGATCGTGGGCAGCCCGCAGTAGCCCATGCCCTTGGTCAGGCCGCCGATCAGCTGGTAGGCCACGTCGTGGACGCTGCCCGTGAGGGGCACCATGCCCTCGATGCCCTCCGGCACCACACCCTCGCCCTGGTGCTTGCCGTAGCGGTCGTTGCCCTCGTTCTGGAGGGCGCCGAGCGAGCCCATGCCGCGGTAGACCTTGAAGGGCCGGCCGTCGAGGTTGATCTGCGCCCCGGGCGACTCGTGCGTGCGGGCGAGCAGGCTGCCGAGCATGACCGTGTCCGCGCCCGCCGCGATCGCCTTGGTGATGTCGCCCGAGTAGCGGATGCCGCCATCGGCGATGATCGGCACGCCGGCCCCCTGCGCCACGGAGGCGACGGCCCGGATGGCCGAGAGCTGGGGCACGCCCACGCCCGCCACCACGCGGGTGGTGCAGATCGAGCCCGGCCCGATGCCCACCTTCAGCGCATCCGCGCCGGCCGCGACGAGCAACTCGGCGGCCTCGGCGGTGGCGATGTTGCCGACGATCACGGGAAGGTGCGGGTGCTCGGCCTTGAGCGCCTTGAGGGCTTCCACCACGTTGCGGGTGTGCCCGTGGGCCGTGTCGATGCACAGCACGTCCACCCCCGCCGCCACGAGGGCGGCCGCGCGGGCCTTGTAGCCCCCGGGGCCGTCGCCCGCCCCCACGGCCGCGCCCGCCAGCAGCCGGCCGTGGGCGTCGAGCGAGGCCCTGGCCGGGTCGTCGACGGCGCGCTCCTTCACCTGCCGGACCTCGGCCGCCTGCCGCTCGATGGACATGTTCCGGTGGATGATGCCCAGGCCCCCGAGGCTCGCCATGGCGATGGCCATCTCGGCCTCGGTGACGGTGTCCATGGCCGCCGAGACCAGCGGCACCTTGAGCGACAGCCCCTTGCACAGGCGCGTCTCCAGGCTGGCCTCGTCGGGCAGGAAGTCGGCGTAGCCGGGCAGCAGCAGGACGTCGTCGAAGGTCAAGCCCTCGGGGATCGGCAGCGCGAACGGGTTGCTCATCGGGGTCACCTCACTCCCACTCGATGGTGGCGGGGGGCTTGCTGGTCACGTCGAACACGACGCGGTTGACGCCGCGCACCTCGTTGGCGATGCGGGCCGCCGCGCGGCCGAGCACCTCGAAAGGCACGGGGTGGAAGTCGGCCGTCATGCCATCCACGGAGTCCACGGCGCGCAGCGCGATCACGGCGCCCTCCGTGCGGCCGTCGCCCTGCACGCCCACGGCCCGCACGGGCAGCAGCGCGGCGAAGGCCTGCCAGATGGCGTCGTAGAGGCCCGCCCGGCGGATCTCCTCGAGGTAGATCGCGTCGGCCTGCCGCACCATCTCGGCGCGCTCCGGCGTCACTTCTCCAAGCACGCGGATCCCCAGCCCGGGGCCCGGGAAAGGGTGCCGCATCACGAGCTCGCGCGGCAGCCCGAGCAGCATCCCGAGGGCGCGGACCTCATCCTTGAAGATCCCCCCGCAGGGCTCCACGATGCGCCCGGCCTCGCGCTTGGCCCGCACCAGCGGCGTGCCGACGTTGTGGTGGGTCTTGATCGTGGCGGTGTGTGCCCCCGTGGCGCCCGACTCGATCAGATCGGTGTAGAGCGTGCCCTGCGCCAGGAAGGCCGTCTCGGCGTCGATCCCGAGCGCGGCCACGGCCTCGTTTTGCACCTCGATGAAGGTGTCTCCGATGCGCCGGCGCTTCTCTTCCGGGTCCGCCTGGCCGGCCAGGGCCGCGAAGAAGCGGTCCGCGGCGTGTACGACGCGCAGGTTCACCAGCCCAGCCTCCCGCAAGAAGACCTCCACGGCTGCGCTCTCCCCGGCTCGCATCAGGCCCGAGTCGACGTGGATGGGGAAGACCTGCTCCGGGGGCAGGGCCTGGGCCAGCAGGGCGGCCGTGACGGTGGAGTCGACACCGCCCGACACCAGCACGATCACCGGCGCGCCCCCCACCTGGGCCTTCACCGCAGCCTTGGCCTCTTCGAGGTAGGCCCCCACGCTCCAGTCGCCCTGGCAGCCGCAGACGCCGAAGGCGAAGTTCGAGAGCATCGTGCGGCCCTCGGGCGAGTGCGTGACCTCCGGGTGGAACTGCACGGCGTGCCAGGGGCGTCCCGTGTGCGCGATCGCAGCAACGACCCCATTTTCGGTGCGGGCGACGACCTCCCAGCCCGGCGCGATGGTCTCCAGGCGATCCCCATGGCTCATCCACACCGTGGGGGCCTGCGACACCCCCTCGAACAGGGGACCCGTGATCCCCGTGAGCACCGCCCGGCCATACTCCCGGTGCGTGCCCGGCACGACGGTCCCGCCATCCAGGTGGTTCAGCAGCTGCATGCCGTAGCACACCCCCAGCACGGGCACGCCCAGGTCCAGCAGGCCGGGCGCAGGGCGGGGTGAGTCCGGTTCCGTGACGCTCGCAGGCCCGCCCGACAGGATCACGCCCCGCAGGGTGGGCCCGGCCAGGCGCGCCGGTGGGACGTCGGCGGGGAAGATCTCGGCGAGCACCCCGAGCTCGCGCAGGCGACGGGCGATGAGGGGCGTGTACTGGCTGCCGAAATCGAGGACGGCGATGCGCTCGTGGGTCACGGGGACCTCCGGGTCGTGGGGGAAAGGTGGAGGGAGGATACCACGGGCGAGCGCCCCCTGGCGGCCGGCTTTGACAAGGTGACGGGCCGGGACTTAGGCTGGCGCCGGTCCGCTCGGGCTTGTCAGGAGGCAGTCGCGTGTTCGGCGCACCCCACACCCACGTCGCCGTCATCGACCTGGGCTCCAACTCGGTCCGGGCCGTGATCTACCGGGTCGATGCCCACGGCGGCGTGCGCGAGGTCGAGAACGTCAAGCGGGCGCTGCGGCTGGGCGCCCGGCTTGACGAGGGGGGCCGGCTGCGGGAGGACGCGCGGGCGGAGTTGCTTGCCTGCTTGCGGCAGTTCCGGGGGCTGATGGCGGCCTGGGAGGTCAGCCGCGTCACGCCCGTCGCCACGGCGGTGTTCCGGCAGGCCGTCGACGGCCGGGAGGTCCTTGCTGCGGGCGAGCAGGCGCTCGGCCACCCCATCCACCTGTTGCCCGGCGAGGAGGAGGCCCGGTATGGCGTCGTGGGCGTGCTGGAGACCACGGACTTCGAGGACGCGCTGGTGGTGGACCTCGGGGGCGCCAGCGTCGAGCTGACGGCCGTGCGGGGTCGCCGCACCGAGGCCGCCGTCAGCCTGCCCTTCGGGGCCGTGACCCTCACGGAGCGGTTCTTGCGCGGCGGGGAAGAGCGGGCCGGCTGCGAGGCGCTGAAGGCCTTCCTCGCCGGGGCGCTGGCCGGTCACCCGTGGGTGGCGGAGGTGAAGGGGCCCGTCATCGCCGTCGGAGGCTCGGCGCGCAGCATCGGACGGGTCCACCTCGGGCGCCGGTTGGCCGGGTTGGTGGGGCTTCATCAGCACCGCGTGCCAGCGGCCGACGTGGCCCGGATGGCGGCCGAGGTGCTGGCGCTCCCGGCAGGGGGCCGGACGGAGGCCTTGGAGCTCTCGAGGGAGCGGGCAGAGCTGCTGCCCGCTGCGCTGGCCGTGTTCGACGCGGCCCTCGCCCCCGGGCGCGACGCCCTCGTCATCTGCGGGGCGGGCCTCCGGGAGGGGGTGTTGTTCGAGCAGCTTCGGGCCAGCCGGGGCGCGCCCCGCCCCGACACCCTCACGGTGAAGGCGGCCGAGCGATTGCTGCTCGGCTTCGGGGGCGATCTTCCTCACGCTCGCCACGTCGCCCGCCTGGCTGTCCAGCTGCTGGACGGCGTCCGGGCGACCGGCCTGCCGCTGGGAGGGCCCTCCTCGCGGCGGGTGCTGGAGGCCGCCGCCTTGCTGCGTGGCCTGGGCCAGGTGATGGGCGTCCAGGGCTTCGAGGCCTTCACCTTTCCCATGGTGCTGCGCTCGGGCCTGGCCGGCCTGAGCGCCGAGAACCGGGCGCGCACGGCGCTGGTGGCGTCGTTCAAGACAGGAAAGCTGCTCAAGGCCTCCCTGGGAGAGCTGAAGCCCCTGCTGCAGGCCAGCCAGGCCGGTGAACTGGAGGCCCTGGGTGGCCTGCTGCTGCTCGCGGAGGCGCTCGACCGCACGCGGCGACAGGCCGTCCGAGAGATCGCCGTCGCTCCCGCCGATGAGGGGCTCCGGCTGCTCCTCCGCACGGTAGAGCCCCACCCGCTCGAGCTCACGCTGGTGGATGAGCCCCTGCAGCGGCTGGGTAAAACGATCAGGAGGCCGCTGATGATCCAGGCGGCCAGCGAGCTGGAGCTCAACGCATGACCGACGCGCCGACGCCGCCCAACGCCTGGCTACAGGACTGCCGTGGCCTGCTCGGGAAGTACCGGGCCCACGCGGAGCACGCCGAGAAGGTGGCCCGCCTGGCGGACGGCTTGTTCACCGTGACGCGCGACTTCAACGGGCTGGCGGACGTCGACCGCGTGCCGCTGGTTGCGGGCGCCCTGCTGCACGACCTCGGTCAGGTGGTCGGGGAGGCGGGCCACCACCGGCACGGGGCCTGGCTCGTCGCCCACGATGAGGCCCTGGCGACCTGGCCGGAGGCCCTGCGGGGGGACGTGGCCTGGCTGGTCCTCAACCACCGCAAGCGCAAGGTGCGTGGGGAGCGTGGGCTGAAGGCGGCTGGCCGCGATCGCCTCTGGCGGCTGGCGGCGATTCTGCGGCTGGCCGACGTCCTCGACCGGGCCCATGACCAGCGGGCGGCGATTCACGAGGTGGTGGTCGATGCGGCCGAGGCGCGCGTCACGTTCACGCTGTCGGGCGTTGACCTGGAGGCTCTGGGGGCGGCCCTCCCCCGCAAGGCGCGGTGGGCCGCGGAGGCCTGGGACGCCGAGCTGGTCTTCCGCTGCGACGCGTCGTGGGTGGGGGTGACGCCAGGGGGCGCGTGCGATGGATGAGCCGACCGTTCGAATCACCCTGCCTGCCGAGCGATACCTGGACGAGGAGCTGAGCTGGCTCGCCTTCAACGACCGCGTGCTGGAGGAGGCCCTCGACCCCGCCAACCCGCTCCTCGAGCGCGTCAAGTTTGCGGCCATCGTGGCCTCCAACCTGGACGAGTTCTTCGCCGTCCGGGTCGCCAAGCTTCGCGAGATGACGCGCCCGGGCCACAAGCGCCGGGACAACGTGCCGCACCTCAGGGCCAACGAGCGGATGCAGGCGGTGTCCCGCCGCACGCACGACCAGGTGGCCCGCCTGTACGATGCCTTGCAGGGAGGCCTCCTGCCCGCCTTGGTGACGGAGGGCATCCGGTTCTGGCGCGCGGATGAGCTGCCGTCCCCCTACGCCGAGGCCATCGAGGCCGAGTTCCGCAACCACATCCAGCCTGTTTTGACGCCGATGGCCGTCGATGCAGGCCGGCCCTTCCCGATGCTGGCCCACAAGCGGCTGAACCTGGCCGTGATGCTCGAGCGGGACCAGCCCGCGCCGGGCCCGCGGCTCTTCGCCGTGGTCCAGGTCCCGCCTGGCTTGCGGCGCACCATCGAGCTGCGCTCGGACCCCGATGGCGACGAGTTCGTCCTCCTCGAGGATGTCATCCAGCGCTGGCTGCACACGCTCTTCGCGGGCCACAGGGTGGTGGCGAGCAGCGCCTTCCGGATCACCCGCACGGCGGAGATCGCGGTGGACGAGTCCCGCACGGACGATCTGCTCGAGGCCATTCAGGCGGAGCTCAAGAAGCGCCGCAAGGGCACCCCGGTGCGGCTCGAGCTCGCAGCGGGCACCGCCCCCGAGCTGGAGGCTTTTCTCGTGGACGCCCTGGAGGTGGAGGCGCGCGACATCTACCGCGTGCCGGGGCCGCTCGACCCGACCTTCTTGATGGGGTTCGCGGGCATTGCGGGCTACGAGGACCTGCGCTTCGACGAACTCAAGCCCGTGCTGCCCGCGGCCTTTGGCGGGGTATCGAGCATCTTCGAGGCGATCGCCCGGCGCGACATCCTTGTGCACCACCCCTACGAGTCGTTCGAGTCCGTGCTGCACTTCATCCGGGAGGCTGCCGAGGACCCGGACGTCCTGGCCATCAAGCAGACGTTGTACCGCGTGAGCGGCAGCTCGCCCGTGGTGGCCGCGCTCGCGCGGGCTGCGGAGCTGGGCAAGCAGGTCACGGTGCTGGTCGAGCTCAAGGCACGCTTCGATGAGGAAAACAACATCGCGTGGGCCAAGCGCCTGGAGGAGGCCGGGTGCCACGTCATCTACGGCCTCGTGGGCCTCAAGACCCACTGCAAGATCACCCTGGTGGTGCGCCGGGAGGGCAGCCAGATCCGGCGCTACATGCACCTGGGCACCGGCAACTACAACGATCAGACGGCCCGGGTCTACACGGACGTGGGGCTCTTCACGGCCCACCCGGAGCTGGGAGAGGACGCCACGCAGTTCTTCAACCACCTGTCGGGCTACGCCGAGGTGCCACGCTACCAGCGGCTGGTGGCCGCCCCCGAGCGGCTGCGCGAGATGCTGCAGGGGCTCGTGCGCCAGGCGATCGCGGCGCACACGCCGGAGCAGCCCTCCCACCTCCGGCTGCAGATGAACGCGCTCACGGATCTCAAGCTGATCGACGCGCTCTACGAGGCCTCCCAGGCCGGCGTGCGGGTAGACCTGCTGGTGCGAGGCACCTGCGCCCTGCGGCCGGGTGTGCCGGGGCTGAGCGAGCGGATCCAGGTCGCCAGCATCGTGGGGCGGTTCCTGGAGCACTGCCGGATCTTCCACTTCACCTTCGCGGGGGAGGAGCGCTTCTACTTCTCGAGCGCCGACTGGATGCGGCGGAACATGGACCACCGCGTGGAGCTCCTGG
>JAYKHL010000036.1:0-5350 GCA_035284865.1 Candidatus Sericytochromatia bacterium
GAAGCGAGACGCCTGGTTGGCAGCCGAAGGCCTGCGCGTGCTCAGGGTCTACAACCCTGAGGTGGTGAGCAACCTCGAAGGCGTGCGAGAGGCCATCCTCAAGGCACTTGGCGCCACCCCTCACCCCGCTGACGCGGACCCTCTCCCCGGCTCGCCGGGGAGAGGGGAGCGCGTTTTCCGGCGTCGAGCATTCCCACACCCCGCCGGTTGCCTCGGTCAGCAGCTATTGCGGAATCAGGGGGGCAGACCGTCCTGGTACGCCTCCAGACCTGCAGGGTAGGAAGGGAGGGTTGTCCCTCCCTCACCACACCGATGACGAAGCGAGGTCGTCCCCTATGAAGCACACCTTCAGCGCCTTGGTCCTGGCCGCAGCCGTCGTGGCGCCCGCTGCGCCTGTCCTTGCTGCCACCGACGACGCCATTGTGACCGGGCCGGCACGAATCATCTCCGCGGGAGGTCTCGTGTATGCCCCGGTGTTTCTTGGCGCCGGCCACAAGGAGGTCGGGGTCGCGCTCGGTAGCACCAACCCCTTCCGCACCACGGGGCTGGCGAGCCCGCAGCTTCTCCCCCTGGCGGGGTTCGGGATGGGGCTTGCGGACGGCCTGGACGCTGCCGTGTTGATCTCGGCCGAGAGCCAGGTGGGCCTGCGGCAACGCTATGCCGCGGGCAACGGCTGGTCGTTGGGGGGGGCCTACGTGGCCCGGGCCAACGTGGACGACAAGATGGCGTGGGACTTCGGAGGCAGCTACAAGCTGGCGGGCCTGGTCCGGCTGGGCGGGCTCGAACTCACGGCGCAGCCCGAGGTCAGCTACCTCACGCGGGTCGGTCAACAGGCGGGGGTGGCGCTGGGGGCAGACCTGTGGCCCAATGACCACGTCTCGGTGGGCGTGAACTACCAGATGCGTCGTGCCCTGGCCACGAACACGGGCGACACGCGCATCGGGGCAGGCGGCAAGTATCTGTGGACGAACACCACCTACACCTGGTTCAACTATGTGCGGACGCTGGAGAACGCCGTCGACGTCGGCCTGGTGGGGTTTGGCCACTATTACTGATGAAGCGGGGCGCGTGCTGAGGTATCGCATCCTCGTCAACCCGACCGCTCGTAACGGCGCCGACGCGCGCTGGGTTGGGGGCGTCCGGGCGGCCTTCGCCCGGACGGATCACGAGATCGTCATCCCGGGCTCGTTCGAGGCCATGTGCCGCGCGGCCCGGGATGCCCGTGAGGATGGCGTGGATGTCGTCGTGGTCGTCGGCGGGGACGGCACCGTCAACGCCGTGGCCAACCAGCTGGTGGGGGGCCCGGTCGCCCTGGCGGTGGTGCCGGCGGGGACGGCCAACGACCTGGCCCGGCAGCTTGGCATGCCCCTCACGCCGCTCGCGGCCTGTCAGGCCATCCTGCGGGGGGAGCGCCGCGCGATGGACGTGGGGGTGGTGAACGGCCAGTGCTTCTTGACCGGCGGGGGGACCGGGATCGTCAGCGACGTGGCCGTCGGGATTCACGCCCTGAAGTCCGGCAAGGGGCTGGCAGCCTGGTTCACTCGGGCCCTGGGAAGCCTCGCCTACACCCTGTACAGCGCTTGGCTCATCATCTCTGCTCCGCGTGTGGCGCACGTGCTGACGCTTCGGCTCGAGGGCCAACCGCCCGTCACGGGGCTGTTGCTGGCGATGTTCGTGAACAACCAGCCCGCCATCGGTCGGACCGTGTGTGCGTGTCCCGGCACGCAGCCGGATGATGGCTCTCTCGGCTGGTGCAAGCTGGTGTGGACGAGCCGCCTGCGTGGCCTGTGGCTGGCGGCTGCGATGAACCGCGGAGGGGCTCACGCTGAACTGGCAGGGGTGAATGCCGGTGAGGCGCGGGAGCTGGAGCTCACTGCGGACGAGCCGCTGGAATTCATGGCGGATGGGGAGTTGCTGGCGCAGGCCAGCGTGCTCAGGATCAGCGTGTTGCCAGCCTCCCTCTGGGTGCTGGCTCCCCCTCAGCGGGTTGGCGGCGGGTGGCTGATGGAGGCCACCTCGAAGTGTGCATAGGGAAACCGGTCCTGCCGGTGGAGGGCTGCCGCTCGCTCGGCCTCCCCGGTGATACCTGGCAGAGGGGGCAACGGCCGAGGGGCCAAGGTGCTCCAGTAGCATAGCCGGGCACCCGGGCGGGCCGCACGCCGCACGGCCTGCAGGGACGTGACACGGGCCTCATCGCTGAGCCAGTCGTACAGGTTCGACAGGTTGTAGGCGTCAAATGTGCCCGGGACAGCCGTCTCGAGCACCTCGGTCAGGGAGCTGTCCACCAGCTCGACGCGACCGAGCCTTCCCCGCAAGACCCCCCAGGTCTCGGCCGCCATGTAGGCGGGCAGCGCCTTCTCATCGAGGTAGCGACCAAGCAGGACGAGGGCGCAGTACGGGTTGTCTCGGAGGAGCCCCTCGGTGAAGAGCAGGCTCGCGCGTGCGTGGATGCGCGAGCCGAAGGCGCTGCCATCGACGTACCGGAAATGGGAGGGGTCCTTGGCGCGGGCGATCACCCGCCGATGGAAGAACACCTGCAACATGGCCCGCCATCGCCAGTCATCCCAGACGTCGTGGTAAAAGGCCCGTTGGGCCGCCAGGTCGGTGAAGGCGAAGAGGTGGTCCACGCGACGGGCGCCGAGCCAGGCTCGCACCAGCTTCCCGAACGCCATCAGGTAGCGGTCCGTGCGACCCGACCGGTAGAGGCCTGCCGAAATCAGCCCGGGGTGCTGGTTCCACCAGCTGCGGTCGGCCTCCGGGACGTGGGGGCTGAGGCTTGCCCAGAGCGCCAGCCGGTCGTTGCTGGGCCGAACGCCGAGCAACGCGAGCCCGTCGCCGTGGGACAGATGCTGGATGGCAGCCATCTTGAGGCGCAGGAGGCGGTTCTGATGCGGGTTGAAATCCACAGCGACCACACGGGCCGGGTCGTCGAGCAGCATCGAGAGCACGTTGCAGCCACCCGAGGTGATCGACAACACCGTGTCACCCGGCTGGATCCGCAGCGCAGCCCGCAGAACGCCGGCGTCCTCCCAGCAGGAGGCATAGCCGATCCCCGCAAAGAATGGCCGCTGCGCCAGGGCGTGCTCGGTGGGGGCTGGCGTCCGGGGTGTGGCGTTTGCCGGCAAGGGGACCTACACGGCCCGGGGCCGATATTCCGGCAACCCCCGCCCGAGCGCCTGGAGTTCGGGGTAGCGGTCCATCAGAGCAAAGGTCCGAGGCAGGCACGCCCGCGAGAAATGAGCTTCCTGGTAGGATCTGTTGCTGCCCAGGGCGCGCAGCTCTCGCTCGAACGTGGCGCGGTGAGCAGCAAGGCGTGGCGCCCTGTCTATCACGTCCGCCAGGGTGGCGCGCGGGGCCGCTCTGGGGGTGGTTACCCGGCTGAGGACGTGATCGAGCAGACCCACGTTCAGCCTGCGCAGCCACAGCGGGGCAGGATCCCAGAACGTGGCGAGCAGGTGCTGATCGATCGAGACGTGCCGGGTCTCATCCACCATGTGGGCGTGGTAGACGGCAGCGAACAGGGGATCGACGCGCTCGTCAGCCCGGTACTGCCGGTAAAGGTCCACCGTCCGCTCCTCGATGATGAGGGCAAGCCAGACCCAGAAAATGAAGACCTCGGGCCGCGCGGCCAGCATCCGGGCCAGCAGCGCTGCCCCCGAGCGTGGACCGAAGTGCTGCAGCCGTCGGGTGGGGTACCGCTCCGGGGCGGCGGCCTCCAGGAGCCGCCAGAACATCTCCGTGTGCAGCAGCTCCTCGCGCACAAAATCCTCGAGACACGTCGCGAGCCCGGACGCCACGCCGTAGCGCGAGGGGTTCAGGAGGATGCGCCGGACGATGGGCACCAAAAGCTGCTCCTCGAAGTACACGAAGCTTTCTGCCTTGGTGAGGGCCGTCGTCCTTGCCCCGGCCCGCCGCTCGTCTTCCGTCAGCAGGTGGTAGCTTGGACAGTGGTAGAGGTGGCTCATCGCCTCCGGGGCAAGCCACGTCCCGGCCTGGACGCCCTCGGCCCAGGGCAAGCCCTTGAGGTCCAGGGGACGGGTCTCGGCTTGTCGGTGAAGCAGGTGGAGATCGATCAGGCCGACGGTCATGGTGAGGGGTCCTCGTCAGGCAGGACCTCGATGCGGCCCGTGCCCCCATCCATTTTTACCCGCTTGCCGTCGGCCACCTGCGCACAGAGCCCCTGGACGCCCACAATGGTGGGCAGCCCCATCTCTCGCGCGACGATCGCGGAGTGTGACAGCACGCTCCCCCGCTCCACGAGCAGCCCGGAGATGGCGGGGTAAAGGGCCACCCAGCCCGGGTCGGTCCGTGGCGCCACGAGGATCTCGCCCGACAGCTGCCAGGGGCCGGCAGGATCCCGGATCAGCCGGGTGGGGCCAGAGGCGACGCCCGGGCCACACGGCGTGCCCGAGAGCACGGCGCTGCCCGTGTGCTCCTCGACGGGGGGGGGCGGCACGCGCAACGGAGGCAGGCCAATGGTGACGAAGCGCTCGGGGGGCTCGGAGGCCTCGTATGCCCGGTACTCCTCGCGGCGCAGCCGGGCGAGCGCTCCGAGATCCCGGGTGACGGAGCGTCCGTCAACGTAGGCCGTCAGCTCGTCCACCGTGAGGTAGAACACCTCGTCAGCTCGCGCCAGCAACCCGACGCGCACCAGATCGTCACCGACGGCGCGGAAGAGCCGACGAAGGATGCCCGTCAGCCGCGTGCGCGCAAAGCGCATGTTCTCTCGGTTGCGGACGTGCTTGCGGGTCCAGCGAAGGACGGCGCGCACCACCCAGCGGTGCCAGGGTCGATCCGCCAGGGCCTGATCGAGGGCGGCCTCGGCGTCGCCCGAGCCAGCCTGTTCCGGGGGCTTGCCCCGGTCGGCCAGCCCGAGGTAGGTCTGGAGCAGGGGCACCAGCATGGACGGCTGCTCCCGTGGTGTCGGGGACTCCAGCTTCAGTTCCCCCATGGCCCGGTCGCCGTAACGCGCGAGCCAGGCCTCCACGGCGGCGACGAGCTCCCGACAGGTCGGATCCCGCTGGAGGGCGTCCCACCAGGCCTCCGGCGGGCCGTCCAGGTGCCTCTGCGCCGTGGGGTGCTGCCGGATTTGCTCGGCCAGCCCGCGAAGCTCCCGGGAGGGGGCCGTGCTTTCGATGTCGCCGGTCCCCACCAGCAGCTCCCCGGCGAGGTTCGGACGGCCCGGGGCCCAGGCCGCCAGCAGCCGCTGCAGCAGGGCCATCGACACCATCGCCCCCACGTCCGTCAGGATGGGCGCCTCCCAGCGGTGCAGCACCCGCACCACGAGCGTGTGGTACAGCACCGCTGGGAGGCGCCCATCCTGACGGACGTGGGGGCGATGGTGTCGATG